>JANPAY010000035.1:0-5605 GCA_031430155.1 Comamonadaceae bacterium | reverse complement strand
CGCAAGCTCTTCGCGGATTTTGTATTTGCGATCTAGCGCAATCGCTGTTTGAACCGTACGCACAGCTGGACTGACCCAAATTCGGGTCGCTTCTGGCATTTGGCGATTGAGCCAAGCAGCCATCCGTGTCGCTTGTTTTTCGCCTTTAGATGTCAAAGGTCTGTCCAAATCTATGCCATCTCCATCTAACTCTTTAGCTTCGGCGTGACGCCAAAAAATAATATCCATTTGGCTGCCTCCCTTTTCTACAATCTAGTTAGTTTGCGACCTTTGCATATCGCATCATGAGTGCATACTGGGCGCTGTGCTGCACTTGCGTCTCTGGCAAAGCTTTACCCAGTAAGGCGTAGTGACCATCTGGACACAAAATCCATGCGTCTTTGGTATCCAGCAAATACGCCACGAGCGACTCATCAATGATGCGTTGACGCAGCTCTAAATCTTGTACCGGCCAAGCGACTTCGACGCGGCGGAGCATATTGCGATTCATCAAATCAGCACTCGCCAGATAAAGGTCTTCTTGTTTGCCTGAGCGAAAATAAAAAACCCGTGAATGTTCTAAAAAGCGGCCAATGATGGAGCGCACACGGATGTTATCGGTAAAACCCTCCACTTGCGCGGGCAAGATGCAAGCGCCACGAACAATCAAATCAATCTGAACGCCCTGCGAGCCCGCATGGATTAAGGCTCCGGCAAGTGCCTCATCCGTTAAGGCGTTCATTTTGAGAACGATGCGCCCTCTGTGACCGGCTGCAGCCGCACGGCCTGTGGCAGCAATCATCGTCAGCAATTTATCGTGCAAATGAAACGGTGCAACCCATAATTTTTTAAGCTTGGGCAGCCTTGTTTGACTTGCCAAGTGGACAAACACCGCTTCCATATCGCTGGTTAGATCAGGATCGGCAGTGAGGTAGCTCATATCGGTATAGAGCTTGGCGGTGCGCGAGTTGTAGTTCCCGGTAGATAAATGCCCGTAGCGTCGCAGCACACGCCCTTCTTTGCGTGTGAGTAACAGCATCTTGCAATGCGTCTTCAGCCCGACCACGCCGTACACCACCTGCGCACCGATCGACTCTAAGGCTTCAGCCCAATTGATGTTGGCCTCTTCATCAAAGCGCGCTTTGAGCTCAACGACGGCCAACACTTCCTTACCGCGTAGCACAGCTTCACGGAGCAGCTCCATCATTTCGGACTCAGCGCCCGTACGATAAATCGTGAGCCGAATCGACAGCACAGCTGGATCGTTCACACCCTCGCGTAGGAGCGCTAGCACGGCCTCAAAGCTTTCAAAAGGCTGATGAATCAAGATGCTTTGTTCTCGCATCTGAGCTAAGACGCTGCGCTGCGCATCTAGGCTGCGCGGCCAGACGGGTTTATAGGGTGCAAAGAGCAGCTTTTGTTTAGCCACCAAATCAATCAGTTGCGTGAAGCGACTCAAATTGACAGGGCCATGTACGGTGTAGAGCGCTTCTTCTGGCAACTCAAACTGAGTGAGCAAAAATTGTGAAAGAAAAGCTGAGCAGCCTGACGACACTTCTAGCCGAACCGCTTGTCCGTAATTCCGGTGTTGCAAGCTTTGACGAAGTGCAGTGCGCAAATCGCGCACATCTTCTTCGTCAACGGCAAGTTCAGAATTTCTGGTGATGCGAAACTGTGAAAACTCAGACGGCTCACGTCCCGGGAAAAGATCGGTGAGATGCGCCCGAATCACGCTCGATAGCGACACCACTACTTGACCTTTGCTATCTTTGTGGGTCAGCTTATCTGGCAACAAAATCAAACGCGGTAAGACGCGAGGCACTTTCACAATCGCAATCACGTTTTCACGCCCAAACGCATCTTTGCCTTTGAGCTTAACGATGAAGTTCAGTGATTTATTTGCCACCTGCGGAAACGGGTGTGATGGATCCAAGCCCACAGGTACGAGCAGGGGCTTAACAGCACGTTCGAAATAATCTTTCACCCAGCGCCGTTGCTGCACATTGCGCTCGCCGTGTGAGAGTACATGGATACCTTGCCCGTCCAATGCGGGCATGATCTGATCGTTGAACACCTTGTATTGCTTAGCAACCAAAACGTGCGCCGCTTTAGACAACGCTTGAAAATGCTGAGTAGCAGGCGAGTCAGGCCGACCTGATTGCTTACTAGCCGCGTCGTGCAGCTCCATGCGCACTTCAAAAAACTCATCTAAATTGGATGAGACGATACACAAGAAACGAAGCCGCTCAAGCAACGGAACACTCTCGTCTTCTGCCCACGCAAGCACGCGCTCATTGAACTGCAAGATGCTGTGGTCGCGATCCAGTAATAAAGGAACTTTTGACATCACCATATGCCTGTCAGGCTTGAAAAATTTGATTCATGCTTAAGTATTGATGCTGTTTGTGACAGTTTCGTGAATGGCTACCCGTGGCTCAGTGAGTACCAAAATAATGAAACCGAAACAGTTAAGAATGTCCAATAGTCAGTCGGGGCAAACCAAAACCAATGCTTATGCCAAGGCGCATGATCGCGTGTAAAACGCGCTAATCCAAAAGCTGGATTGAGTAAAAACCATAAAAAATCTTCAACAATCCAAAAGAGTATCGTGCAGGCCAAAATATGAGCCTCTAGTGGCAAAGACCAAACGCCTAGCAAGAATACGGGGAAGTGAAAGATCAACAAAACAAACGAGAAAACCCAAGCGTGATAACCCGTCATGGCACGACCACCCCAAAACATATCAAGCAACCAATGCTGCTCGATACGCCAAGTGGGCAGAGCAGCAGCCCATCCTTGCGCACCTTCAATCATGATTTCTACTTTGGCGAAAAAAAAGCTCAACAAACACGTAAAAAGAATGCTAGCCACTAAGCCATTCATGCCAACACCTTTGCTAAAACTTGCGCTGCGGCGAAAGGGCGAGCCATTGCAATTGCATGCGCTCGCATCTGAACTAATTTTTCTGGTTGTGCAAGCAAATGCCGAATGCGATATTCCAAGGTCACGCCATCAAATGCTTGCAATGCAGCACCGCTCTCCAAGAGATAGTTGGCATTGCGTTCCTCTTGCCCAGGAATGGGAGCGCTGACAATCATCGGCAAGCCCATTGCCAAGCATTCGGCCGTGGTCAAGCCGCCAGGTTTACTGATCACTAAATCTGAACAAGCCATTAACTGCTCAACTTGATCGGTAAAACCATATGGGAACAATCGATGCGGGTATTGTGTTTGTAGACTTTGTAATGCACTAAGTGCCTCCGCATTTTTTCCTGCCACCACAATCAATTGAAAATCATGATCAACACGCATCAACTGCTTCGCAACGCGTGCGAGCTTACCGATACCTGAGCCGCCACTCATCATTAAAAAAGTAACTTTTTGAGGGTCAAAGCCAAAGGCAGCAGAATAACTTTCTCGGCTGTGCTCTTTGGCAAAAGCAGGCATGATAGGAATGCCCGTCACATGAATTTCATTTGACGAGATGCCTTGTGTCTGTAGTCGAAAAGCAATTTCCGCATTGGCTACAAAATAGCCTGCCATACCCTGATGCACCCACATTCGATGCAAATCAAAATCTGTGACCTGCACCCACACAGGGCAGTCCAGCAAATCTTTTTTTATCAACTGCGCCAAAATTTCAGCAGGAAGAAAATGCGTGCAAATAATTGCATCGGGTTTGAACTCTTCGATCTTTTTGCGTAGCTGCCTTGCATTTAATCCCTCTATCCTACGACGCAATCGCTCAATCACGCCACTGCTTTTTGCTTCGTGGGTGTAGTTGTACAAATACCCCCAGAGGGTGGGCGCTCTATTGACCATTTCGATATAAAAATCGGTATAGACCTTACGCAAGCCTACCGTCACGTAGTCCATGACATCCCAATGTGTCGTCTCAACAGCGGCTAGGTTTTCGTCCGCATACGCACAAATTGCGTTTGCAGCTCTTGTGTGTCCTGATCCCGCAGATACACTCAATACCAATAATTTTTTTGGCAACATCTATTTGCCAAGTCCGTGCTGATGGGCAAACACCAACTCAAGCCGGCCATCCAAATGCTCAACTAGGGCAGAACAACTCTCTACCCAATCACCATCATTGCAATAGAGAACGCCCTCGACTTCACGGATTTCAGCACGGTGGATGTGCCCGCAAACAACGGCTTGGTATCCTCGCTTAGCAGCCTCATGCGCCACCGCCGTTTCGAACTGCGTGATGTAGCTCAGTGCAGATTTGACCTTGTGCTTCAGGTATGCCGAAAGTGACCAATAGCTCATCCCCAAGCGAGCACGCACGCGATTCAAATGCCGATTGATTTTGAGCGTGAACTCGTATGCATGGTCACCCAAATAAGCTAACCACTTGGCGTGCTGCACGACGGCATCGAAGTAGTCCCCATGCGTCACCCACATCTTGCGACCATCTGCCAAGAAGTGGACAGTTTCATCCAACACCTCCACGCCGCCAAAATGATGCTCCACAAAGTGCCTTGCAAATTCATCATGATTGCCTGGCACATAAATGACACGGCAACCCTTACGGGCTTTGCGCTGCAGTGTTTGCACCACATCGTTATGCGCTTGCGGCCAATACCACTTGCCGCGCAATTGCCAGCCGTCGACGATGTCGCCCACCAAGTAAAGATAGTCGCTGTCGTTGTCTTTTAGAAACTCAAGTAAAGCATTTGCTTGACAGCCTGCTGTGCCTAAGTGCAGATCGGAAATGAAGATAGCGCGGTAATGCATCCTGTATCGTTACGTCCGATCAATCCAACTGGAAATGCTTTTTGTATCGCGGCGATAAATCACTCATACGCGCCATCACAGGCAAATCAGCCGAATTGAATGCAGCATCCCAAGCGGGGGGGCCTAGCACCTTTGTACCTAAGCGCAGGTAGCCCTTCAACATAGCTGGTGGTTCCACATCCAATGTGCTATCTAAACCAGTTAGTGGCAACGGGATGCGCGGCGTGACTTGCTCGTGCACAGGCGCGAGGTGAGTCTGTGAGAGCTTCGCCCACAGGCTGGCGGGCACATCTGCACCCATATTCAGCGGGATACTGGCGCAGCCAATCATGGAGGCAAAGTTGTTACGCGCCATAAATTGAAAGAGCTCACGACCTAACGACATGATGATCCCGCCATGACGAAAGTCTTTGTGGACGCAGCTGCGGCCTAGCTCGATCATGCTGTCACGTTGACTACGCAGACGAGTCAAATCAAACTCGGTATCAGTGTAAAAACAGCCGACTCGCTTGGCTTGCACTGGCGTTAGCAAGCGATAGGTACCTACGACTTGAGCCGTATGAAGATCACGAACGATCAGGTGCTCGCAATAGTCATCAAACATGTCGATGTCGTGCTTGGAATTGCCCTCCCTTGTTTTCAGCTTTGCGCCCATCTCGCCCGCAAACACGTCATAGCGCAAGGCCTGCGCTTCGCGCACCTCACTCAGATGCCGCGCCCACGTGACTGAGAGGCCAGCCTTGTCTTCTACCGTCGCTGGCTGCTCCACAAGCCGTGCAGGCCGAGGACGAGCGAGTACAGGCTCGGGCTTAGATTTAAAAAATAAGGATGCTAACGAGGCTGCAAATGGTGCTGTGGGATTTGAAATTTCTAACATTCAT
>JANPAY010000034.1:0-9091 GCA_031430155.1 Comamonadaceae bacterium | reverse complement strand
CGCACCATCGCCGCTTGGCGTTCTTGCTTAATCGCGATATCGGCTAGGTCGCGGATGATGCTGTCCACATCTTTGCCGACGTAACCCACCTCGGTAAATTTGGTGGCTTCCACTTTGATGAAAGGCGCATCGGCCAGCTTGGCCAAACGGCGTGCAATCTCGGTCTTGCCCACACCCGTGGGGCCAATCATGAGGATATTTTTTGGCGTAATCTCTTGCCGCATGTCGCCTTCGACTTGGCTTCTGCGCCAACGGTTTCTAAGGGCAATCGCGACGGCACGTTTAGCGGCGTTTTGACCAACGATGTTGTGATCTAACTCGGAAACAATTTGTTGTGGGGTAAGTGACGACATGAAAAATTACAGAATCTCGATGATGTGGTTATGGTTGGTATAGATGCACAAATCAGCCGCAATGGTGAGAGACTTTTTAACAATCTCGGCTGCGGATAGCTCGGTGTTATCCAGCATACCCTTGGCTGCGGCCTGCGCATACGCACCGCCAGAACCAATCGCCACAATACCGTGCTCGGGCTCTAGCACATCGCCATTGCCTGTGATGATGAGGGATGCCGTGCTGTCGGCCACAGCCAGCATGGCCTCTAGGCGGCGCAGCACACGGTCGGTGCGCCAGTCTTTGGTCAGATCAATGGCAGCGCGAACGAGGTGTCCTTGGTGCTTTTCTAACTTGGCCTCAAAGCGCTCGAACAGCGTAAAAGCATCTGCGGTTGCGCCTGCAAAACCTGCCAACACTTTGTCGTGATGCAAGCGGCGGATTTTGCGTGCCGTCGATTTGATAACGATGGAGCCCAGCGTCACTTGCCCGTCGCCGCCGAGCGCAACGCTCCATTGCTTGGTGCCGTCTGGGTTAGTCATCTCACGGCGCACCGACAAAATTGTCGTGCCGTACATGCTGTCCGCGCGGTGATGGTTGGGGTCTAAGGACATGTTTTTCGTTTCTCTTTATCAATCGCGGCGAATCGTCACTTTGGCATGATCATATAAATTCTGCATGGCAAAGTAGGCTGCCATGACGCGATGCACACCTTGTAGCTCTAGCTGCATGCCTTGCGCTTTGGCGGCCTGAGCAAAACGAGCAATCGCCATGGTCGCAACAGGATCGCAGCGCACGAGCCTATCGCAGCGGATCACCATGCCATCAGTTGGTAGCCATGCAGCCAGCAGTTTGACCGCACGCCCCGCATCTAATGTTCCGTATAGCTCTGGTGACAAATTCGTCGGCACTGGTGCATTCGCGCCCGGCTCCTCTTTATCACTTGTCAAGTCAAAACGGCATTCAGGGCGAACCCAATCGGGTGGGGAAATTTCGAACTGAACGCTGTAATCAATAGCGGCATCCTCAAAAACTTGCGCACGATTTTGGCAACGCAACAACGCCAGTCGTGCCAACCAAGATTCTGCCGATTCGGGATCAAACGACTGCTCAAGTTCGTTCATTCCTCGCACGTCGCAATGAACGGGCTGCGTCGCCAAAAAATGCAGGGCCGACCGCAATAAAGACCACTGGACCTTATCAACAGGACTAAAGGCTAGCCAATCCACGACCAATTGACGTTGTGCCTTGATAGCGGCTAGTACAGCCGTTTGTAGCGCAAGCAGCCCCTCTTCTGACAAAGTCGCTGATGCCACCCACTCTGCTCGATCAGCCCCTTGTATGGAATCACCTTCATGCTCACGCTCAGCTATCGCCGCTTGCTGCGGGATAGAAACCCACGAAGGTGGTGAGCGTCCAAAACGGATTGAAAAATCCAGCGCTAAGGCTTCAAAACGATCCAGTTGATCACTCGCTCGGTACAAATCAAATAGCACGAGCCAAATCGGCACACGATCATGTTGTTGACCGCGCTCCCCAATAGCCTGTTCTAAGAGGGTTTGTGCGGTTTGTGTTTTGTTATTGGCAAATTGTTCGCCCGCTTGCTGAACCGTACTGGGTTCTTGGGGCTGCATCGTCATACTTTGCGTGGTTTTGGCCGATCTATCAAAGGCTTGGATTTGTGTCAGCTGGAAGTCGCCGGCCTCCTCGGTGTTGCGCCGTGTACCGTGTTCGAACAGCTGTTGATTCATTTGCGCTTCTAATGCATCAATTTTTCCTATTGCCTGAGTAGAGGCAAAGGCGCTGGCTTGCCTTGATACAGCTGAATCAGCAGGCAAACTATCTGCTTTGCCGCGCCGTACCATGAGTCGACGCAAGGCGTTGAGCTCGCGGTGCCGAACGAGGTCGACGTGCTGTTTGCTCTCTAAGGGCATCAGTCTCCGAACATTTTTTGTTTAAGTTCTCGTCGCTGCTGCGCCTCTAGCGACAACGTCGCTGTCGGACGGGCAATCAAGCGGCTCACACCAATAGGCTCACCCGTTTCATCGCAGTAACCGTAATCATCTTGGTCAATGCGGCCAATCGATTGTTGGATTTTTTTAAGTAGCTTGCGCTCGCGGTCACGCGTGCGTAATTCCAGTGCATGCTCCTCTTCAATCGTGGCACGATCTGTTGGATCTGGCACCACAGCGCTATCGTCACGCATGTGCTCGGTAGTCTCAGAGGCACTTTTTAAAATACTGTCACGTAGCTCGCAGAGCTTGAACTTAAAGAACGCAAGTTGCGTTTTATTCATATACTCATCGTCAGGCATCGCAATGACTTCTGCGTCTGTGAGCTCATGCGGTTTTGTTGTCTTCCAATTACCCGCCAGTTTGGCATTCTTTTTGATCGGGGCTGGAATGACCGCCGGATTGAGCACTTGCCCAAGCCCCGTCGGGGTATGAACCAACTTGGCCGAAGTTTGCACTTGCACTGCCGTGGGAGGGGCGACATAGTTTTTATCAGCGCCTTTGCGAACTTTTGGAGGTTTCACCACCACAGCGGCTACAGGGACTGGTGCCACAACCACTTTTTCTTTAGGCGCCTTCATCTCCGGTTTTGTGACTGGCTTTTTAACCGGCTTGATAGCTACTTTTGCAACTAGCTTAGACGTCAGTTTTTTGACAGGGGCTTTAGCAGGTACGGTTTTTTTTGCGGGCGCAGCTTTTTTTGCAGGCACGATTTTTTTTGCGGGCACAGCTTTTTTAGCAGGTGCTGGTTTCTTAGCGGGGGCAGACTTTTTGGTCGGAACGGCTTTTTTAGCTGCTTTAGCGGGAGTTTTCATTTTGGAAGCGAGTAAGTCAAAAGGGGGCGAATAAAGCCTATGGGCGCGCGATTGTAGCTTGTTTACGCGCTCTATTTAAGGGCAGCTTTGGTATTGCTGTGCTAGACGGACAAGAGAAGTGGCATCAGGATTGTGAATCCCAAGTCCAATCATCGCTTCGGCGACAGCGGGTGCTAACTTTTTAGCCGCTTTGGCATCTAAAAATAAGGCCCTCGATCGCCGTGCTAACACGTCCGATACCGTTCGGGCAAACTCGTGCTCTACTGCATAGCGCACAAAGTCTGGCTCAGCGGCTGCTGCAATGCTGGGTGTGTTGCACGGGCTGTCCGCGCCCAGAATAGGTAGGGTCTCGGTGACGCAGTCTTTTGCGGTTCCCACAGGCAAAAGCTTGGCAGCCAGCGCGTGCGCCATGACATCTTCCGACATCGCTCGGTACGTTGTCCACTTGCCACCTGTCACGGTGAGAAATCCGTTCGCTGCGATCTCAATGGTGTGCTCACGGCTAATGGCCTTAGTCGATTGACTTTGACCCGCACTCACATCCTGCACGAGTGGCCGCAGCCCTGACCAGATGCTCCGCACATCGGTCCTTGTCGGCGCGCGCTTTAAATAATGCGCGGCCTCGCCCAAAATGAAATCAACGTCGGCCTTATCAGCATGTGGTTCGCGGCTGGCGGCATCCACAGGCGTATCGGTTGTGCCCAAAATGAGATGTCCCAACCATGGCACGATAAACAGCACACGGCCATCGCGCGTTTTAGGAATCAGCATGGCGCAGTCGGTTGGCATAAAGTCACGGCTCACGACCAAATGCACCCCTCTGCTAGGCCTTACCAGTTCTGGCTTAGCACCACGTAATGCATCCACCCACACGCCCGTGGCGTTAATCACACAGTTGCTTTGGACATCGTAGCCTTGCCCTGTTTCTTGATCGACAACCCGTACGCCCACCACTTTTCCTGCATCTTCAATCAAGCGATCAACTTTGCAATAGTTAAAAACGAGTGCGCCAAAGCTGGCGGCTGTACGCGCCAAATCAATTGCTAGGCGTGCATCATTAAACTGCCCATCCCAATAACGCACGCCACCTGACAAGCCATCGGAACGCACACCAGGTAAGGCCAGGCGTGTTTCTGCGCTAGATAAAAATTCTGTTGCACCGAGTCCATGTGAGCCAGAGAGTGCGTCATACATTTTGAGTCCGACGCCATAAAACGGACGCTCCCACCATTGAAAGCTGGGCATCACAAATTGCAACGGGTGCGCATTATGAGGCGCGTTCGCCAAAAGACGGCTACGCTCGCGCAGCGCCTCACGCACCAGCGGAATGTGTCCCTGCGCCAAGTACCGTACGCCGCCATGTACCAGTTTGGTAGCACGCGAGGACGTGCCGGAGGCGAAATCATGCGATTCAAACACCGCCACGCGTAGACCACGGCTAGCGGCATCTAACGCCGTACCAAGTCCCGTGGCGCCGCCGCCCACAATAATCATGTCAAAGCGCGGCGATTGAGTCAATTTGGCAAACGATTGTTCGCGCGACAGATGTTGGGGTATCCCTTTTTGTTTTGCCATTATTTTTTAGCCCAACCGCGACTGCGCGCCACAGCCTCTAACCAGCGCTCTCGCTTTCGTTTTCGTTCGCTATCTGACCACTGCGGCTCAAACCGCTGGTCCACCGCCCACTGCTCAGATAACTCAGGCGCGCTTTGCCACACCCCCACCGCAAGCCCCGCCAGATAAGCCGCACCAAGCGCTGTAGTCTCTGTTACCTGAGGTCGCACCACAGGCACACCTAGCACATCGGCTTGCATTTGCATCAACAAATTGTTGGCCGTTGCACCGCCGTCTACGCGGAGTTCTGACAGCGCGATACCAGAGTCCGCCTGCATCGCAAAGAACACATCCGCGCTTTGCAAGCAAATCGCCTCTAGTGCAGCGCGGGCAATATGCGCGCGCGTCGTGCCGCGCGTCATGCCAACAAGCGTGCCACGCGCAAAGCCATCCCAGTGCGGCGTCCCCAGCCCGGTAAACGCAGGCACAAGATAGCAGTCGTCTGCGCCCGTGACGCTGGCTGCCAATGCTTCTACATCTGAGGCTTTGCTAATGATTTGCAAACCATCACGCAGCCACTGCACCGTTGCGCCGCCCATAAATACCGATCCCTCTAAGCAGTAGGCCGTGCGAGCCTTATCTGACAAGGCCTGCCAGCGGGGATCTCGAGGATCGGCTTGCCAGCCGATGGTGGTGAGTAATTGATTCTTCGAGGTGACCGCTGTGCTTCCTGTATTCATGAGCATGAAGCAGCCTGTGCCATAGGTATTTTTAGCGGTACCTGGCGCAAAACAGTTTTGACCAAACGTGGCGGCTTGCTGATCGCCCGCAACGCCCGCAATCGGGAGCCTGCGCTTGAGTCCTAAAGAGGCAAAGAGCTCACTATCCGTCTCGCCCAGCACGCCCGAGCTGGGCACAACGCTTGGCAGCAACGAAGTCGGAATATTAAACAGCGCAAGTAATTCTTTGTCCCACGCGAGCGTATGAATGTTAAACAGCATGGTGCGCGAGGCATTGCTGACATCGGTGGCATGAACGCGTCCTGCGGTCAATTTGTAGATCAGCCAGCTATCAATCGTGCCAAAGCACAACTCACCTCGCTCCGCACGAACTCTCGCCGTGGGAACGTTGTCCAGCAACCACTCCAGCTTGGTCGCAGAGAAATAGCTATCTAACACCAGTCCTGTTTTTTGCTGAATAGTTTTCGCTTTGCCTGCGGCGCGTAGCGCGTCGCATCGCGTGGCTGTACGGCGATCCTGCCAAACGATGGCGTTATAGATCGGCTCGCCCGTGGCACGATCCCACAGCACGGTTGTTTCTCGCTGGTTGGTGATACCGACCGCGCAAACCTTATCCAGTGCGGCTTCGCCGTGCTTACTCGCCAGTAAGCCAAGGCCAGCAAGGCTTGCAGACAATTGGCTTTGCCAAATCTCATTGGCGTCGTGCTCTACCCAGCCTGTTTGTGGAAAGATCTGGCGGAACTCTAAGGCGTGGCTAACAACAGGCTTGCCAGCGGCATCAAACACGATGGCACGCGAGCTGGTTGTGCCTTGGTCAAGCGCGAGAATGTATTTCATGGCGGCGACGTTACTTGCTTTGAAATAGGCTATCGCGTGACAAAAAGCTAATGTCCACATATTGGCTGCCGTGATGGCTTTTGCTGTAGTCCAGCACAAAGCCATCTAGGTCAATACGCCCTGCATTACCAAGCCCTCTAAGCAACGCAGTCCGCGTGATTTTTGTGGGTCCTACCGCTTGAATAACGCGCACCATTGTTTTAGCCGCCAAGCAAGCTTCTAACGAGGTGTAGTTCAACTGCGCGCCATTCAGGTCTTTTATCAACTTAGCACAGTCCTTGAGTACAGGGTTTTTGAACAACATTGCGCCGTAGGGCGCAGGAACAACTTGTGACACGATCGCCCCGCGAGCCACCAACCCATAGCTTCTAGCCAATTCATCAGGATTGACAAAAGAGAGTGCTGTCACGGGCATGCTTAGCGCCTTTGCTTGCGCTGCTTGCATATAGTCGCCCACCACAGAATATTGGGTCGTAAACAGCATGTAGTGCGGTGGATCTTTAAAGACGGCCTCAAACGCAGCGGCACCTAATTTAACGTTACGTTTAACAGCTAGACTGCGCGGCTTATTCGCGGCATCGAAAGCGTCCATCACCATTTGCACATTCGATTTTCCCGCCTCGTCGTCGTAATACACAACCATGGCTTTGCTAGAGCCTGTATTTTTTAGAACCTCGGCAAGCTTGAGTGACTCATCTAAATACGAAGCTCTCACCGTAAAAACATTCGAATGATCCCGTGCACTGGGTGAACCCGTAAACGGTGCAAACAGCGCCATGCTCTTGGCGGCGATTAATGGCAGTGCATCTAAGCTGGTGGTCGCCGAGTTATAGCCAAACAACGCCACAACTTTGTCGCCATCCAACAGTTTTTTAGTGTTCTCTAGCGCCTGTACGCGACTATTCGCGTTATCGAGTGTGATCAGTTGAATCTTGCGTCCACCCAATGCGCCGCTGCTATTGACTTTGGTAAAGACGGCAAGCGCGCCATCTCGCATATCGCGACCAATCTCGGCGTTGCTACCCGTGAGCGGTACCGACTGTCCTAGCACGATGTCTTGCGCTTGCGCTGGGGCATACCCACTCAAGACGCTTGCGATCAGACTCATCCATAGAATTTGCTTTTTCATATCTATACCCTATGCGCTCGTTAGGCTTAGCGCGAGAACTGATTACCTCTAGACAAAATGGTTAAATCCACAAAATTGCTACCACTATTCGTTCTGCTGTAATTGACCACAAAACCATCCAGGTCAATGCGCCCTGCGTTCTCTAAGCCGCGCAAAAAGGATGTTCGTGTGACCTTGGCCGCACCTATTTTTTGAATCACACGCACAATCGTTTTAGCAGCCAAGCACGACTCCAGCGAGGTGTAATTGAGTGCCGTGTTGTTGAACTCTTTCATGAGAGCGGCACAGTCTTTAATGGCCGCGTTCTTAATCAATGTCGAGCCTTTGGGTGCCGGCACAACCTGCGAGACGAGCGTGCCGCGTGCCAACGTGCCGAAAGTATCGGCTAGCTCATCAGGATTCACAAAAGACACCGCGGCAACAGGAAGGTTAAGTCCCTTCGCTTGCGCGGCCTGCAACAATTCGCCGACCACAGTGAACTGCGTCGTTGCTAAGACGTAATGCGGTGGATCATTCAAGATAGCCGCGAACGCAGCCGCGTCTAGCTTGGTGTTGCGCTTGACGGCTAAGGCACGCGGCTTATTTGCCACATCAAAAGCCCCCATTGCCGACTCCAAATTAGATTTACCGGCCTCGTCGTCGTAATACAACACAACCGCCTTAGTTGCGCCAAAGTTTTTTTGATGTTCCACAATTTTTGCTGACTCGTCGGCATAAGAGGCTCGAATGGTGAACACATGCGAATCACTACGCAGACCCGCAGATCCTGTGAATGGAGCAAAAAGTGCCATATCGTTTTGTTTTAAAAACGGCAGCGTATCAAGACTAGTCGTCGCCGAGTTATAGCCAAAAAGCAAAACCACTTTTTTAACGTCTAGCAATTCTTTTGTGTTTTCAAGCGCACGAGCACGCGCGTTAGCGTTATCCAGTGTGATGAGCTGAATCTTGCGCCCACCCAATACATTAGAGGCGTTCACCTTAGTGAACACGGCCAAAGCACCATCCCGCATGTCGCGGCCAATATCGGCATTTGTACCCGACAGCGGAACCGATTGCCCCAGCACAATATCTTGCGCCTGTATGTTGCCGCATGCCAAACCTAATGCCATAGTTAGCAAGATAATGAGTTGTTTCAACGCGTATCTCCGTTACAAAATAGTGAGTATTCAATCCATGAGCAGTTTACACCTTGCTAAGTTACACATCGGCTTCATCGGCGGCGGCAATATGGCCAGCGCCATCATTGGCGGCTTGCTCAAAGCAGGCATGTTGCCCGCGCAGTTCACCGTCATTGAACCCTTTGAGGCGACGCGAGCCAAACTGCAAGCCGACTTTAAAATTGCCTCAGAGGCCACAGCTGATAAGGCTTTGCAGGGGTGCGATTTGATGGTGTGGGCAGTGAAACCCCAGTCATTTAAAGAAGCGGCAGCATCTGTTGCGCCATTCACAAAAAACGCATTGCACCTTAGCGTCGCGGCAGGCGTGACCAGCAGCTCAATTGCAACTTGGCTTGGCACAGAGCGCATCGTGCGCGCCATGCCCAACACGCCAGCCCTTATTGGGCAAGGCATTACAGGGCTTTTTGCTCGGGAAGGCTGTAACGATATGGATCGCGCCTTAGTGGACGCGGTGATTGGCGTGACGGGACAGCACCTTTGGCTTGACGAGGAA
>JANPAY010000033.1:0-2520 GCA_031430155.1 Comamonadaceae bacterium | reverse complement strand
TGCTGGGAGCTGGTGGTGGTGGGTTCATGCTGTTTTTTGTTCCTCCAGAGCGTCAACCTGCTGTCAAGCTGGCACTAAAAAATTACCATCAAATCACATTCAATATTAATGCTACAGGCAGCACGCTTATTCACTCATAAGCACGGATAAAAGTTTGCATTTGTATACGCAGGACGCGATAAAATGGCAAGCTTATGCAAATTTCTAATTTTCACCGCCGCAAGGCACATGGCACGAATTCAGAGAATGATCTGAATAGTACGCCGTGATTGTGAAAAAATACAACATAATTTTTAGCAAATTTAAAAAGGTCAAAATGAAGATATTGGTGACGGGCGGCGCGGGTTACATTGGATCGATTCTTGTACCCATGCTTCTGAGCAAGGGGCATAGGGTAACGGTAATTGATAATTTCATGTTCAAACCTAATTCGTTACTTGATTGTTGCGCCAACGAGCATTTCAAGGTCGTCCGTGGTGACGTTCGGGACGAGGTACTTATCCGTCAAGAAGTAAAAAGTGCTGATGCCATCATACCGCTAGCTGCGCTTGTTGGCGCCCCCTTGTGTAAAACTGATCCAATCGGTACACAAACCATAAATCAAGATTCGATAGAAATGCTATGTCGTCTTCTAAGCAAGGATCAGCGGATTTTATTGCCTGTTAGCAATAGCGGCTATGGCATCGGCGATAAGGAGACTGCATGCACAGAAGAGTCTCCCCTGCGCCCTATCTCCCTTTATGGCGTGACCAAGGTTAAAGCGGAAGAGGCCGTGCTCGCGCGCGAGAACAGCATTACCTTTCGTCTAGCCACAGTCTTTGGCATGGCTCCACGTATGCGGACAGATTTACTAGTTAATGACTTCACGTATCGTGCGGTACATGACCACGCAGTTGTCATTTTCGAAGGACATTTCAAGAGAAACTATATTCACGTTCAAGATGTATCTCGTGCATTTTGTTATGCCCTTGATCATTTTGATGCTATGAAAAGCAACGCGTACAACGTCGGACTTGAATCAGCCAATCTCTCCAAGCTTGAATTAGCTGCAGCCATTCAAAAACACGTTCCAAGCTTTGTTTTCCTGGAGGCCCCCATTGGCGAAGATCCTGATAAGCGCGACTATATTGTGTCCAATGCCAAATTGGCGAAGACGGGCTTTGTGACGGAATGGGGACTGGATCGCGGCATCAAAGAGCTCATCAAAGGCTACACCATTCTGCGTGACAGTGTCTACGCCAATGTTTAAATGGAATGATTGATATGCAGTGCCGCGTTTGTGACTCGACCGAATTAACCCCTGTTGTCGATCTTGGCGATCAGCCTTGGTGCAACCACTTCTTACAGCCAGAAGAAGTTGGCAAAGAGCCCTATTACCCACTGCGTTTGGTCTACTGCAAAGACTGCCATACATCTCAGTTGGATTACACCGTCAAAAAAGAAATTATGTTCGGTGATCACACCTACTTATCGGGCGTGACCAAATCGCTAAATGCGCACTTCAGCGAAGTTGCCGAACAAGTCGATACCCAATTTTTTAAAAATAAGAAGCACAAATCTGTGCTGGATATCGGCTCCAATGACGGTACGCAGCTCAAACACTTCCAGCGCTTAGGCTACGAAGTGTTGGGGGTTGAATCGTCAATTACGACGGCTAAGATGGCGAACGATGCGGGTGTACCTACTTTACAAGCGTTCTTTAACGAAGCAACTGTTAAAAAGCTTGACAGGAAATTTGATGTTTTTAATGCCTCAGGCGTCTTCTTCCATTTGGAAGAGTTGCACTCGGTTTGTGAAGGCATCCGGCTAGGCTTGAATGACAATGGTGTGTTTGTCGTTCAATTTCTCTACATGAAAAGCATCATGGAGAACCTAGCCTTTGATCAGATCTACCACGAGCATCTGCTTTATTACACGTTAGAAACTATTGAGACACTACTCAATCGCCACGGATTAGAAATGTTTGATGCACGGCTGGCTGCTATTCACGGCGGATCCATCATCGGTTACGTAGGGCACAAAGGTGCTAGACCAGCCTCAGATCAACTGCTGTCCATGCGGCAGACTGAAGAGGCAAGTGGCTGTAATAGCATTGAGGCCTACCACGCCTTCCATGACCGCATCAAGCAGATGAAGTTAGAGAACCTAGCGTATCTGCGCACAGCAAAAGCGAGTGGCAAGCGTATTTGGGGATTTGGTGCGCCAGTCAAAGGTAACACCATGCTTAATTATTTTGGCGTAGGACCCGATTTAATTGAATGCTTAACTGAAAAGAATATGCTCCGCAAAGGTCTTTACTCACCTGGCATGCATATCCCTATCGTCATAGAAGATGAGCTAACTGAAAAACCTGACGTTTATTACGTGTTTGCATGGAATTTCAAAAACGAAATTCTTAAAAATAATCAACACCTCATAGACGCTGGCGTCGAATTCTATTTCCCTGTTAATCCAGCTTAATTGGACTGCCGCAATGCCATCTCCCCAAGCCATTCAAGTGCTGCAACATGCGTTATCTAG
>JANPAY010000032.1:0-1520 GCA_031430155.1 Comamonadaceae bacterium | reverse complement strand
CATGCTGTCACTCCTCAATATAAAAATGAAATTAAACCAACACTCTTTCAATGCCTGCTGTGTTCGCCGCTGCCACGTACTCGGGCATCCAATCTTTCCCTAAGTTTTGATTTGCCATTTCGACCACGATGTAATCGGCCTCCAGTAGGCCATTGTTTAAATCGTTGCCATAGCGCGATAACCCTTGCAAACAGCTTGGGCAGCTGGTCAAAATTTTGACATTGCTGTTTGCCTGTAGCCCATGTCCTACTTGGCTTCCCGAGGTGCTCATCGCGCGAATCTCAGCCACATTGGCCTGCAGCTCTTCCTCTTTTCTAAAGCGCACTTGTGTGGAAATATCAGGCCGTGTCACGCCCAGCGTGCCGCTCTCGCCGCAGCAGCGTTCGCTCTCTAGCACCGTGTCGCCTACGAGCGCCTTCACCGTTTTCATCGGTGCTTGCAGCTTCATGGGGCTGTGGCATGGGTCGTGATACAGGTACGCGCCTTGGCTAGCGGGTGGTAGGGTAATCGCCTTCTCTAGCAGGTACTCATGGATATCAATGATGCGCGAGCCTGGGAAAATTTTGTCGAACTCATAACCTTGCAATTGGTCGTAGCACGTACCGCAGCTCACCACCACGGTCTTGATATCTAGGTAGTTCAGCGTATTGGCAACGCGGTGAAATAGCACGCGGTTGTCGGTGATGATCTTCTCCGCCTTGTCAAATTGCCCACTGCCTTTCTGCGGATAACCGCAGCACAAATAGCCGGGTGGCAAGACGGTTTGTACGCCTGCGTGCCACAGCATGGCTTGTGTGGCCAAGCCCACTTGGCTAAACAAACGCTCCGAGCCGCAGCCCGGGAAATAAAAAACCGCTTCGGTTTCTGCCGTCGTGGTTTTGGCGTTGCGAATGATCGGTACGTAGTTAGAGTCTTCAATATCCAGCAGTGCACGGACGGTCTTTTTGGGCAAGTTACCAGGCATTTTTTTGTTGATGAAGTGAATCACCTGCTCTTTAATCGGCGCACGTCCCACCGTTGAGGGTGGTTTGGCGGTTTGTTTTTTTGCTGCCAGACGGAACACTTGATTGGCGAAGCGTTGTAGTTTGAAACCTACGCCCACCATAGCCACGCGCATCATCTTGATGGTTTCAGGATTCGTCGCATTCAAAAAGAACATCGCGGCTGCGTTCCCAGGACGGAACGACTTTTTCCCCATCTTACGCAGTAAGTTGCGCATGTTCATCGACACCTCGCCAAAGTCAATATCGACAGGACATGGCGACAAACATTTATGGCATACCGTGCAGTGATCCGCTACATCTTCAAACTCTTCCCAGTGTTTGAGTGAGACCCCTCGCCGTGTTTGTTCTTCGTACAAAAACGCTTCTGTCAGCAAGGAGGTTGCGAGAATTTTGTTGCGTGGGCTATAGAGCAAATTAGCACGCGGCACATGGGTTGCGCACACGGGTTTGCATTTGCCGCAGCGCAGGCAGTCTTTCACGCTATCCGCGATCGCGCCAATGTCGGACTGCTGCATG
>JANPAY010000031.1:0-3413 GCA_031430155.1 Comamonadaceae bacterium | reverse complement strand
GGTTGGACGATGAAACTGCGCCGTCAGTTGCGTCTGTCGTTGGGCGGGGTCGAGTGGCCGACGATGGAAGATGTTGCGCTCGCGCTTCATGTGACGCCCACAACGCTGCATCGAAGACTGGAAGCGGAAGGCAGCAACTATCAAAGTGTGAAAGATGACTTTCGGCGAGATGCAGGCATTGAGTATTTGTCCAATACGCAGCGCACGATTGCTGAAATTGCCGAGCTACTGGGCTTTCAAGATGTCAGCGCATTTAGACGTGCTTTTAAAGCATGGACGGGCGTGCAACCGTCGCACTATCGCGGGGCAAACTTGACGCTGTGATCTACGGCTCAAACTTGAGCTTGAGCACCTCGCCCGCCACGCAGCGCCCCTGCACTTTTCCGCCTTCGATGCCTGTGCGAAAGTGGATGCCTGCATAGAGCCGCGAGACGGCCGCTTCGTCTGCTGCAATTTTGAAACTGGCGAATGTGCGTGGCCCCCAGCCGCGGTCGTTGTGGGTGTTGTCAATAAAGCTGGTGCTTGCGCCAAAGCGTTTCTCTAGGATGGCGGCAGCGCTGCTGGACTGCACCGAGTGCCCCGATGGGTATTCGGGGAAGGGCGGTGTGTGCATCAAGGTTGGCACCCAATTGCTGTCGATGACGAGTTGCACGTAAGTGACGGGGCGTAGCAAATTGACAGCGTACTTGGTTTTCCAGCCTGCGATGAACGCGTCTGCCATTGCCAGATTGAGCTGCGCGTACAGCTTGGCAGCATCTGCTAGATTGGCTTTATTTGCTTTCAATAAATCGCCCGCAATAAATGCCCAGTGCCCTGCGGGAGTTGGCGTTTTGAGTGGGTCGTCTGCCCAATAAAGCGCGAGCTGCCTTTGCTCGGGTGTGGCGCGAGTACTGACGGCGTACACCTCTTCGGCTTCTTTGTAAAAGGCGGAATTTGGGCGTTCAGAATACGGTAGCGGTGCTGGCGCTTCGCAGGCGCTTGCGCTCTTCAAAACAAAAGGACGCACTTCTCCCCACCACGGCAAGAGCGGCGGTGCAAAGGCTGGCGCAGTGGCTGACCATTGACCCTCGCCGCTAGGCGGCACGTAGTTTTGTTGCGCCCGCCTGAGGGGACCCCACGCCTCGTGTCCGCCATCGGTACGCGCCCACGTCATCACCGCCATCGCCATGAGCTTGCCGTAGGTTTGCGAGCGATTGGTCATCTCGACCGTGACCACGTTCGCATCAAAGTCTTGGTTGTATTTGAGTGGCAAGCTGCGCTCGAGTAAATCGATGCGCCCTTTGTTCTCGGCACTGGCGTTTGGAAACATCATGCGTGTCATGGTCGCCATCGCGGCGTTGGCGACCGTTGGCCAGTGGAGCACCTCGTCGGGCTGGGTGAGCGGTAGTGATTGAAGTTCGTTTAATTGCCCTGCCAAGCTGATGCCGCCTGGAATGCCGCTTTGCACGGACTCATATAAGGTCAAGCCTAAGTACGCCAAGGCGCGTGAGGCAACGGGTGGGCTAAAGCCAGGCGTTTGCTGGACGAGTTGCAAATCGAGGTTGAACCACTCGATAGCGACGTTGCTTGAGAATGCCGTTGCGGGTTTTGCTCCAACTGTGGCGCTAGGAACTTGCCCGTAGGCCATATGGGACGTGGCTTGCAGCAGGGCGATTGTCGCTAGAGCCATGAATATCTTTTTCATGGCGTGCTCCACTTGGTGATGCCTTGCGCAGTCACGATATAAAAACCATCGGCTTTGGCGGGCATCCATTCGCTCCAATTGGCCTCGGGCCATTGAACACGCACTTGCACGTCCGTCGCGCTGCCGATGCCAAAGTGCATCCAACCCATTTGCCCACTGGCGTGACCACCGCCCACGGTGAGTTCTTGCCGAATAATTTTTTCGCCTATCTTCACTTCCACCCAAGCGCCCACAGCATCTCGGTTACCCATCGGTTGATTCAATTTGAGTTGCAGCCAATGATTTGCTTTGGTTGCATCGGTTGGCAATTGCCGCCACACCTGCGCTTTATCCCAGCGGTTGACTTGCACAACATCTAGCAGACCGTCGCCATTTAAATCCACCACCATGCCGCCGCGCCCACGCTTAAAACTGGCAAGGCTAGAGAGATGTCCCGCTTCAAAAAATCGACCATCGCTTTGCTGCAAGAGCAAGTTGCTCGGGTCTAGCGCCGCAAAGTCGGGCATGGTGCTGACATTGCCCTTCACGATAAATAGGTCGGTAAGCCCGTCGTTATTGACATCGGCAAACTGCGCATGCCAAGCCGTCGAGGGATGCACATCGCCGCCCACATAGGGACGATGCGCTGTCACGCCGCGCTTGTAGGCGATGTCGGAGTAGCGCGGTTGTGGGTTATTCGCTGTAGGTGTATCGAGTACTTGCAATTTGTTATCTGACATGCTGGTTAAAAAGACATCGGGATAGCCGTCGCCCGTGATGTCGTGACTGGCAATGCCCATGCCCCAAATTTGTAGCGGCTTCCAGCCGTCCGCTGCGGTGTAAAGCGTTGGCGCTGCGCCATTGTTCATTTTCCAAAGTTGCTCTGCGCCGCCTTTGTAGTATTCGCGGTCGTTGCTGACGCGTAGTGATGCTTGCCCAGAGCGATTCCAATCGGAGAACAACATGGATAGGGCGCAGTAACCTGGCGCAAGTGGCGTGGGTAGCGAGTAACCCCCACCAGCCTTGGGGCGCAGCAAAAACGTCGGCGTGCAGCTACCCCACGGAAAGTCAGGTTTGCTGCGATCGGTGTAGGTGCCAAATGCCAGTGTCGGCCATGTTTGCCCACGTTCCCATGTGGCGGAGAAAGCCGTATGCCAGCCATTGCCCGTGCTGATATTCCAAGCGTTGTTCGCACGTTCAAATTTGCATTGCCCAAGCCCTTTAAATACCTGCACTTCGCCCACGCGTAGCACGACCAAATCCGTTTGCCCATCGCCGTCAATGTCCAGCGGATAAGCACCCACGGCATTAGTGAGCTCCAATCCCGAGCGTTCCTCAACCAGTTTTAATGGACCGCCACGAGTACTCTTGTTGCGATAAAACTTGGCTTTATTGACACCTGCCGTGACGTAGATTTCAGGCAGACCGTCTGCATCGCAATCGACGGTAGCGACCCCGCCGCCCACCATGTATTCGTCCGTGCCTTCGAAGCGACTTTGCAAGCCCGCCGCATCGGTTTCTTCAATAAAACGCGGGAGGGGGGGTGCTGCGGTGTCGGTGAGTGCTACCAATGGGAGGGCGCATAGCCCGAGTAGCAGAGGTCGAAATGTCATGACGTAAATCTTATTTAGTTTGACTTAAAAACTATATCGGGTTTGTCCCTATGCAGCTTTTGCATCAGCTGACCTAAGATTAGTTCGCTGCCAAAACTAA
Source organism: Comamonadaceae bacterium (assembly GCA_031430155.1). Taxonomy (GTDB): domain Bacteria; phylum Pseudomonadota; class Gammaproteobacteria; order Burkholderiales; family Burkholderiaceae_C; genus JASGCK01. The sequence continues at coordinate 37 of JANPAY010000031.1, read as the reverse complement.
ATAGGCTGCAATTTTTTAAATCCTTTTATAAATGGAG
>JANPAY010000030.1:0-12724 GCA_031430155.1 Comamonadaceae bacterium | reverse complement strand
CTTTTGCGCCACAACGAGGTTGATGAATTTGGCATAGCGATGCGCCAGTTCGTTAGGGTCGTCACCACGCGAACGTGCAGCTTCGCGCATGGTGGTGTCGCACAAGTACGCTAGGTTGGTATCGTCCATTTGCACGTAATTACAACCTGCGGCTGAGAGACTACGCAGCTCGTCACCATACGCGCGTGCGACGTCCTCATAAAATGCTGGCTCTAGCTCGGGGTAGGCCGTGCGGCTGATGCCGGCGCGTCCTCCGCGAAAGTGCAGCATGGTGGGCGACGGAATGGTCACTTTGGGTGTGTAGCCTGCGCTGACTTGTGACTTGAGGTACTGAAAGTCCGCCAATTGAATTTGCTTGGCATGCGTAACTTTGTCGACCACATGAATCGCAGGAGGGGCTAGATGCTCAACGCCATCTGCGCCAATAGTGAGTGTGACCTCACCCACTTTGACGCCGCCTAGTTGCTCTAAAAAATCGAGATGAAAATACGTGCGACGGAACTCACCATCGGTAATCGATTTGAGTCCCACGCTTTGCTGGAACTGCACAATCTCGGTGATAGCTTTGTCCTCCACCACACGGAGCTGCTCAGGCGTGATCTTGCCAGAAGCTTTATCGGCTCTGGCTTCCAATAGGTACACGGGGCGTAGAAAGCTGCCAACATGGTCATAACGTGCGGGTAGTTTTGCCATTGAGATGAGTCTCCTAAATAATATAAATGCTAATGATGTCCGTCTTCGTTTTCATCATAATAGTTTCGCAAGAGAGCATACCTCGCACTACGCTGGTCTTGTACGGCGCGAATCACGCGTCGCATGGGCACACCCACCATGGCCAGTGCGTGCGAGGCCAACATCAGCGAGCCTTCCAGCGCATCAGGCACGACCTCGGCTGCGCCTGCGGCTTGCAGGACTTCGATGTCGTGATCGTCGTTAGTCCGCACAATGACGGGCACCTTGGGTGCGTGCTCGCGCATCCAAGCTAATAATTTGAGCGCTGTTGTTGTATCAATAAACGTGATGATTAAAGCGCGTGCCCGGTGCACGCCAAGGGCTTGCAAGGTGGATGGTTTTGTGCAATCCCCAAATACGGTGGGACTTGCAAAGACTTTATCTGGTGGAATTGACGAGGCTGTTGCGCGGGTATGTTCGATCAAATCAAGATCCCGATCGACTGCCACAGTTTTAATTTTTTCGGACCTGAGCATGGCTACCAAATTTTGGCCGCTGCGGCCATAGCCACACACAATGACGTGATCTTTTAGCCCTAGTGTCTGGCTGGCCGTTTGAGTCAGCGAAAGCGATTGAGCCAACCACTCGCCGCTGATCAATTTAAATACCAGCCAGTTGCTTCGCATGATGATGAAGGGAGTTGCCAGCATCGAGACCACCATACTCGCCAAAATAGGATTTAACAGTTCTGGGGGAACTAATTTTTGATTGCTGGCTAGAGTTAACAATACAAAACCGAATTCACCAGCCTGTGCTAAATACAAACCCGTCCGCAGTGAAACGCCCTTAGTAGCCCCGAATCGATTGGCGAGCAGGGCCACCAGCACAGCCTTAAATAGCACGGGAAAAAGACTGAGCACTAGTACCAAGGGCCACTGGGCAAGTACCAATCGCCAGTCGAGCAACATACCAATCGAGATAAAAAATAATCCCAAGAGTACATCGTGAAAAGGCCTAATTTCTGCTTCCACCTGATGTTTAAACTCTGTTTCTGAAATGAGCATTCCTGCAATAAATGCGCCTAGTGCTAGGCTTAATCCTGCCAGTTCGGTCAACCATGCCAAGCCTAGTGTGATGAGCAAAATGTTGAGCACAAACAGCTCTTCGCTTTTTTTGCGCGCTACCAATTTCAACCAGACATGCATCACCCTCTTGCCACCCACCAGCAGCACGGCAACAAGCAATGCGCCCTTTAGGCCTGCGACCAACATGGCTTGTAGCAAATCTGCTGCGGGCGCGCCTAGAGCAGGAATGAGCACCAGCAGCGGCACCACTGCTAGGTCTTGAAAGAGTAGTACGCCCATGACGCGCCGTCCGTGCTCGGTATGCAGCTCGGCGCGGTCATTCATTAGTTTGACGACAACAGCCGTGCTACTCATGGCAAGCGCCGCCGACAAAGCGATTGCAGCCTGCCAAGTCATGTGTAGTTTGGCTTCCCACCAAGTGGGCAGCAAAAAAGCTAGACCTAGTGAGACTATGGGCGCAATCAGTAGGGTGAGGAGCACCTGTGCCAGCCCGAGTCCAAATACATGGCGACGCATCGTTTGTAGCTTGGGTAAACTGAATTCAAGACCAATGACAAACATTAAAAAGACCACGCCAAATTCGCCAAGATGACGGATCGACTCCGACTTGCCAGCCAAGGCTAGAGCATTCGGACCGATCAATACGCCGACGGTGAGGTAGCCCAACATGGGCGGCAATTTGAGACTGCGAAAGACCACAACCCCCAGCACAGCAGCCAGCAAGTAGAGGAGTGTGAGTTCTAAGGCAGTCATGACGTCGATGCGTGAATCACTCGCCCTTTGTCCTGACTAAGTTGGCAAGCTCTACTGCCGATTTGACGCCTAGTTTTTCAAAAACTCTGGCTCGATGAACTTCGACGGTACGCACGCTGATAGAGAGTTCATCGGCAATGAGTTTGTTTGGCAACCCGTCCATGACGAGACGCATCACGGATTGTTCGCGCTCGGTGAGATCGGCTAATTTTTTATCAATAATCCATTGTGCTTGCAGTCGCGTGATAGCTTGATTGGATTGATGCAGTGCGGCTTCAATGCGATCAACTAGCAAATTATTGGAGAATGGTTTTTCGCAGAAATCAAAGGCACCGCGCTTGACAGCATCGACCGCTGTGGGCACATCGGCGTGACCCGTTAAAAAGATAACGGGCATGGTTTGCGGTAAGCCGCGTGTGAGCAGTTCGCTAAAGAGTTCCAGTCCGCTCATATGCGGCATGCGGACATCGAGCAGCAAACAGCTTGGATATTTTGGGTTGTATTTTGGCAGTGCGGCCAAGAAAGATTCGGCACTATCAAAACTCTCGTTTGCCAATCGGCGTGTACGCAGCATCCAAGCTAAAGCTTCGCGGACGCTGGCATCGTCGTCCACGATGTAGACGGTCGCATCAAGCAGTTGTGTTTGAGAGATTGTCATGGCGAGTCATCAGCTTAAAACTAAAGGTGGTTCCCGTGCGCGGCGGCTCGGTATTCGTAGTGTAGGTGAGACCGCTACCATGCTGCTCTATGACGGTACGGCACAAGCTTAGTCCTAGCCCCATCCCCTCTTCTTTGGTCGTGAAGAAGGGAGTAAAGAGCCGATTGGCGATGTCCTGTGCCAGTCCTGGACCTTGGTCGATGACTTGAAATTTGACAAATGGTATTCCCCCCAATCGTTCACTCGCAGTGGCTTTGGCTATCAGTGTGAGTCGGCGTTTGGCTGCTGGCGTTGCATCCGAGTCCATAGCTTGCATACCGTTGCGCGCAAGATTAATGATGACTTGTTCTACCAAGGTGGTGTCGCACCATACGCTGGGTAAATGAGGTTGGATTTGCATATCGATGCGCACCCCAAGCTGCTTGGCTTGCAGCCCAATGAGTGGCAACACCGCATCCAATAAGGCTTGCGGCTGGACAAAGCTGCGTTCGGTTTCGCGGCGGCGCACAAATCCGTGTACGCTTTTAATGACTTGACCCGCCCGTGCCGATTGGCTGGCAATGCGCTCTAAAGCAATTTTTAGTTCGCAAAGATCTTGTGCGCTTGGCATGCTATTCGCATCGCTGGGCAATAAATTGAGGCTGCCCGATGCATAGCTGGCAATCGCAGCAAGTGGCTGATTCAGCTCATGGCTTAGCATTGAAGCCATTTCCCCCAGCGTGGCAAGGCGGGCGCTTTTTTGCAAACGCTCTAGACTTTGGCGTGAGATCTCTTCAGCTTTGCGTTGCTGGATGATTTCGCGTGCCAGCTTTGCCTCGGTGCGCATCCGCCTGCGCGTATCACGATAGAGCAACCACAACACGCCTATCAAGGCAAGCACCAGCGCTAAGACAAGCGCTGTGGGAGTGTTTGCAAGCCAATAGGGGGCACTGCGCCAGCTCTCAACACGCAAAATGAGCGTCATGCCTTGCAAGTTCAACACCGTCTGCGCGGCAAATTTATTCCCTGATTTGCTTGAGCTACCCACGATTGCTAGGCGTGCACCATCGGCTTCACGAAAAGAAATTTCTTCTTGCCGTTTGATACTGGCGCCACCCCATTCTTTGAGGATGCGATCGAGCGAATAGGTGGCGACCAAATAGCCCGTGAGTTTGTTGTTCTCCAGGCTTGGTAAGCACATGTCCGTGACTTCAAAGCCTGTGCCATCGCCTTGTGGCACAAAGTAGCTGATGCTATAGGCAGGTTCTAAGGACCTTGCGGCTAATACGCAAGCATGCATCACATCGACTGCAAAATTGTGCCTTCCAAAATGTTCGAATACACCTTGTCTGGAGATGCGAGGTAAAAATGGAGTGTTGCGCACAGCCAAAATATTGAAACCTAGACTGCGTCGCTCGATACTGAGTATTTCAGGTTGCTGTTCCAACAATTCTTTAGCCGTCCATTGCCAGTTGGGCGTTTCGCGTTCAACCAATGCTTGCAGACGCTGGGCGTTGCGCGCTAGTTTGGCGCGAATATCACCGGCTAAGTCATTTGCCGTGATTTCTAGTTGGTCTTCAAAGCGAGATTGCTCGTAGCGCCCGACCAGCCAAATTAATGTGGCAAGCAGCACCGTAATCAACAAGAGCAGTAAGACCCACAACCAGGTGCGTCGACTCCTGGGCATCATGGTGGGAATTCTCATGGGGCAGTTAGCGGCACGCCCTGTTTAAGCGGTGTGATTTGAGGTTCTTGCCATGAGCCTTGGATGCTGTACTCTTTGGTGGCAGCAGCCACGACAGGACGCCGTAGCACCAGTTGCGCTAGATAAGTGGCTGCGCCGACGACGGGATTAATCAAGGTGGCCAACAGTGAGACGCCGCCTGCATTGATGTCAGGCAACACGAGAACATGTAGGTTCTGTGTTTCTTTGGCTAGATCTACGCTGCCATCCATTGACACCAAGGCGAGTACGCTCTTCATTTGCAGATTTTTAGAGACCAACACACCGTCATTGATTTGCGCATCCCCACTCAGGCTATCAAAAGCAAAGCCGTCTGAGAAGACATCTCTAAAGTCCAGCGTGAGCAGCCTAGGCAAGGCTTGTAGGCTAAGCACATTAAAAAAACGACCTGCGCGGCCGGGTTCAATTTTTAAAAACTGACCCTTCGACATGTCCATTTTGAGCTGCCCTGCAAGCGTCGGGATGTTGATAGTCCATGGCGATCCTATCCAGACAGCACGACCTTGCAGCGAACCCTTGCCCGCTTTAATCGTGTCTGGCAGACCGAAGCGGGCTAGCAGCGCTCCAGAGTCGGTGACATCTAAATTGAACTGCACATCCACACGCCTTCTATTGCCTCGCTCGCTGCCCGTATCGCTGCTGGGCAACCATACACCTGTGGCTTTCAGTGTGGCGTCAGGGTTGGTGATATTTAATTTTTGTACTCGCCACTCCTGCGCAGTGCCTGCGCCTAAATAGCCTTGGGAGCGTTGATTCACTGCCAGTACTTCGATACGGCCAACTTTTTTGCCGGTCACTTCAAAATCGTCCACGACCACATCGACAGCGGGTATGCGATCAGGCGCAGTTTGCAGCAATTGCTCAATTTGCGATTTAGTGCTGGCATCGGGCACGACCAGCTTCGCTAAGCGCAGATAGAGCTGACCCGCTTGATCTGCGCCCTGTGGTCGGTACTCGCCATACCCATTGAAGTCGCTGGCGTTCGTGTTGAGACGCCAAGTGCGACCTATCTTGCTAGCACCTAGCACGACTTGCGTAAAACTGCGGTTAGCAAACTTGAGCGTCTCGATTTGGGCGGCGACTTGACTGGGGATATAGCTAGCGGCGGCACTCGTGGCGGCGCTTAGGTTGTCCAGCGCTAATACGGAACTCCAAGCGCCAAGGTCGAGTAGATCGAGTTGCAACATGGCACTCACCCCCTGCTCTGGGAGTAAGAGCTCGTGTGTCATACGGGAAGTCAATGCCATGCTGCCGCGTTGCACGATAGCGGGCTTGCCAGCACCTGCACTGATGTCACGCACAAACTCAGCCGAGACCATAGGTGAGAGCGAGAGTAGCAGGCGATCTTGCGTTGCACTGGTTTTGATTTGCTGCACGCGCAGTGGCCAATTACTAGCTGCTGGCTTGGATAGTGGTGCGGGTAAATCCATCTGCATGCCAACGAGTGAGGACTCGACAATCAAGCCCGCACCGCCCAAGCGTGGCTCTAGCGACCATGTATACGGCGCTTTGCCATGCAAGCGGGGCGCTAGTAGGGTGCGCATGGGCATGGCTGTCCATGCGGCGAGGCCCTCCGCGCTGAAGACGCCGTTACCCATGATCTTTTGACTATTGCCTGAGAGTTTGATCTCACCACCCAGCGCCATACCGCGCAGATTGTCCAGCTGAAAACCTGCTTGAGTAAAGTTGATGGCGCCCTTCATGCGAGACAGTAACGGCGTGGCAGTATTCAATAAAAAATTATTGCTATCTAGCTGAATTTGTCCTGTGACCTTGCTTTGCGCAGGCGTAGCCAGTGGCACATTGAGCTGCATGCGCGCATTAAAAAGGCCAGTGGCTTCGCTTGTCATAAACAGATCTTGAGTGAGTGCTTTGAGCGGTGCCGTGTTCAAAATAGTCACTGCAGTGGGCAGCAAACCTTTGAGGTCGACTTTAATTTCCAAAATAGGTTTGCGTAGATCGGCAATACGCACCGAGCCTTTACTGGTAAGACCTGCCAACTCGGTTTGAATATTGTCAAGACTCAACTGCATACCATTTAAGTTGAAAGAAAAATCCGTTTGCTCCAAGTTTGACCATGGGGCTTTGGGCGCATCAGCTTTTTGCGGCAGGGTCAATTGGGCATCACTGACTTTGCCTGTCAAACGCATCTCACCAGCTTTGCTATTTGCAAATGGAAAGTCTTTCATCGGGCCGCGCGCAATGAAGCGTACATCGGTGGCGACGCCCTTTTGCAGGGTAGCTTGTAAGGTTTGACGCAGGGCAGGTGGCGATTGATAGGGAACATAGCGATGCAGCGCGGTTAAATCGATGCGTGTCACATTAACCGTGGTATCGAGTTTGTTATCTTGTTTTTTCCAAGTCACGTCGATGTCGCCCAGCAAGTCTGCGTTTTCTAATTTTGCCTCTAGCCGTGCTTGTAACTTGTCGCTATCAACATCCTTGACCTGCAACTTAAAGCGCTCCATGTGGACGGATAACGCAGCGTCTGGCACGGCATCTTGCGGCAGCGTTTGCCCCATAGTTTGTGCAAGTTTGGCTAGGTTGCCGAGCATCAATTGTTCGCCTTCAATGCTGACATTCCGCACAGGCCAATCGGTTCGTGCTTTGATTTGGTTGGCAAACTCGGGGATGTTTTTAATGTGCGCATCCACATTACCCGTCCATGCTTGCCAGCGTCCTGCGTGCGTCTCAAGCAAGGGTTGCGAAAATTTACCCGTGATATGCACTTCTTGCCCAAAAGCCACAGGCGGTGTGGCTTCCAAGAGAATGCTATGGCTGCGCAAGCCGTTTTTTAAGGTGAACGCCACGTTGTGAACCGTGGCGCTGGATAGTGGCTGCGCTTTGCCAAACAGGTGTGGTTGAGCGTCTGACCAACTGATGGTGCCACCGCGAATCACAATTTCTTTTTGTGAAAATAACCAGTCTGAAGCCTTGCTAGATGTGGCTTGTGGATCAATTTTAAATCCAGCAACCGTGATTTGACCAGCTGCGTCACGCGTCACTTGCAAGGTGGGCGCATCAATAGTAAGGCGATCAATCTCTAAGGTGAGTAAGGACATAGGTGACACACTGACTTGCACACGGCCAAGCGCCAGAGCGAGGCGTTGCTCTGCATCCAAAATTTGCACATCTTTTAAATCGAAGGAGGGGAGCAGCCCTGATGACTCCGCGGTGATATTGCCAATACGAACACTGTGCGCGGTTTTTTCGCTTAAATACGTTTCAATCCGTGGCCGCAAGTCGTCCATGTGCGGCACAACCCAGCCATGCAGTAGGCCTGCGGTTATCAAGACCAGCGCGCTGCTCGCAATGAGTAGTCCTAGCAAGCTCTTGATCAGTATCTTCATTAATGTGCGCGTTCAAACGCTTTCATGTAAGCCACGAGTGCTTCCACGCCCGCTCGCGGCATAGCGTTGTAGATGGACGCACGCATACCGCCAATCGCACGGTGACCTTTGAGTTGCTTGAGTCCTGCCTCGGTTGCACCCTGCAAGAATGCAGTATTCAGCGATTTGTCATGCAAAAAAAATGGCACGTTCATCAAGGAGCGAGAAGATGGACTCACACGGCTGGCATAAAAGTCGGTGCTATCCAAATAGTCATAGAGCAGCGCGGCCTTGGCGCGGTTGTGCTCTTCCAGGGCTGTGAGCCCACCTTGTGCTTTGAGCCACTTGAACACTAAGCCCGCAATGTAGATGCCATAGGTGGGCGGCGTGTTGTACATTGAGTCTGTTTCGGCAAGTGTTTTGTAATTGAATACCGATGGGCACATGGGGTTGGCGCGAGCTTCACCAGCAGCATTCAAAAATAGATCTTCGCGCACGATGGCAATGGTGAGACCTGCTGGGCCAATGTTCTTTTGCGCACCGCCATAAATAAGTCCGTACCTAGAGACATCGACTGGGCGAGAGAGAATGTGGGACGACATATCCGCCACGATGGGCATGCCCGCAAACGCTTCGCCATGTGACTTAGCAAGGTCAGGTGTGAAGTGATATTCGACGCCGTTAATTGTCTCGTTAGTGCATAGATGTAAGTAGGCCGCGCTTTGCTTTAGCTTCCACGATTCAATAGCAGGAACAGCTGTGAAGCCATTATCCACGGCGCTTGCAGCCACATTCATCTTGCCATAACGCTGCGCCTCTAGGTGCGATTTTTCCGACCACACGCCTGTGATGACGATATCTGCTTCGTTTGAATTGCCGCTTGCACCTCTCATCAAATTTAGCGGCACAATGGCGTTTTCGCCAAGGCCGCCACCTTGTAAAAACAAGATTTTGTAGTTGGCAGGCGCTGCCAGCAATTCGCGCAAATCCCCCAGTGCCTCGGCGTGAATGCCCATGAAGTCGCTACCGCGATGACTCATCTCCATCACGCTCATCCCTGTGCCGTGCCAGTCCAACATTTCGGCGGAGGCTTGCTCCAATACGGTCTCGGGTAGTGCGGCAGGGCCAGCGGAAAAATTGAAAACGCGTGTCATAGCGAGCTTTTAACCCTCAGCGGCAATGCACTTGGCAAGAATCGCAATGCCTTTGTTGATTTGATCCACGCTGGCTGTCACAAAAGACAGACGCAGCTTGTTGTGTTCCATTTCGCTCTCATTGGCATAAAACGCAGCACCTGGTACAAATGCGATACCTTGCTCCACAGCCTGATGCAGCATGGCTTGCGACTGGATATGCTTGGGCAGTGTGAGCCACAAGAACATGCCGCCGATGGGTTTGTTCCACGTCACAGTTTTTGGCATTTCACGATCAAGCGCAGCCAGCATGGCTTCCAATTGCGACTTGTACAGTGCCCGAATACTCGGCTTGTGCTTGGGGATAAAGTCGCTGTGCAAGAGTTCATAGAGCACGCGCTGGTTCAAGCTGGGTGTGTGTAAATCGGCCGCTTGCTTTGCTTGCAGCATTTTTGGATAGAGCACAGACGGCAGCACCATAAAGCCAAGGCGCAGACCCGGCGCTAAGATTTTGGAGAACGATCCAAGGTAGATCGTCCCTTCAGGGTTGCGCGAAGTCAGCGTATCGGGCGGCTCTTGGTCGAACCACAAATCACCGTAAGGGTTGTCCTCCACAATGCAAAGCCCATGTGCCTTGGCGAGCACTGACAGTTTGGCGCGGCGGCTCTCGGGCATGGTACGCCCAGTCGGGTTTTGAAAATTCGGTAGCAAATAAAGGAAGCGTGGCTTTTGGTCGGCAGGCGTATTTTTTAGCTGTATTTCAAGCAGATCCACGTCTAAACCATCGTCGTCACAGGCCACGCTCACCATGCGCGGCTCCATGGGTGTAAAGGCTTGCACTGCGCCAAGGTAGGTAGGCGATTCCACCCAAACAATGCTGTCCTTGTCGATCAAGATTTTGGCAATCAGGTCGAGACCTTGCTGCGAGCCTGTCGTAATCAGCACTTGGTCAGGCGAGACGTCCCAAGGCAGCATCTTGGCCACGGCTTCGCGCAGGGGGCTATAGCCTTCTGATGTGGCGTATTGCAAGGCGGTTTCGCCGTCTTCAGTCAAAATTTTTGTGACAGCGGCGTTAACTTCGGCGATAGGGAAAGTTTTAGGCGAAGGCAAGCCACCCGCAAAGCTGATGATGCCGGGGCGCTCAGTGACCTTCAAAATTACCCGAATAAACGAGGGGTTCATGCGCTCTGCGCGCGCGGCCATTGTCCAATTCATGATGTCAAGTCCTAGAGTTTTTTTCCAATAAATACCGTGGCAATGACCAGTACGGCAAATGCCACAGTTAACAAGTCTAATCGCTCTCCCAAAATAGGTACAGCAAAGGCCATACTTAAAAAGGGCTGAATGAGCTGTATTTGGCTAATTCGTACCGTGCCGCCTATGGCGAGTGCGCGGTACCAAGCGAAGAATCCTAGCCACATGGAGAACACCGAGATATAGCCAAAGCCTAACCATGATGCGGTGCTAATTGACTGGGAAGGCCACAGCACAAGGGCTGCGGGCAAGGTGATGGGCAGCGAAATGACGAGTGCCCAGCAAATCACGCGCTCAGCGCCCAAATGCGCTGTCACCTCTGCGCCTTTGGCATATCCGTAAGCAGCAAAGACCATGGCGGCAAAAAGCAAAAAATCGGCAGGATGAATGATCCAAGTTGAATCGTTTCGAATGACCGCATACGCGATCACCAAAACGCTACCCAGCGCCGCGCAGAGCCAAAACCCATTCGAGGGACGCTGACGCGTCATGTGGGCGCCGATAGCCGCTGTCATTAAAGGCAAGAAACCATAGAGCACCGAGGCATGAATCGCCTCCACGTAGCGCAGCGCCCAAGTGGTCAGAATGGGGAAACCAAACACGATGCACAGCGACGTGAGCGCAAGTGGTAACCAATCCTGTTTCGCTGGTTTGGGTGTTCGTGTGAACGCCAGATAAAACAGGCTCAAAATGCCTGCTACCGCAGCGCGGCCTAGCGCACTAAACCAAGGAGAGAGTTGCGGAGCTTCTGCAGTACCTACCGCTAGGCGCGTCATCGGGAACGTGATGGCAAAAATCACGACACCGATGATGCCCAGCACATAAGCCTTCATTTAGACCCTCAATTAAACCGTCGCGCCGCGGTTAGGGTCGAGTGGGTCTTCAGACTCGTAGCCATCTTTTTTTGGTGCAGCTTTAATCAAATCTTCACGTTTGATACCCAGCCACATGGCAATCGCTGCAGCCACAAACACCGAGGAATAAATACCAAAGCAAATACCGATGGTGAGTGCCAGCGCAAAGTAGTACAGCGTGGGGCCGCCGAACACCAGCATGGATAGCACCATCAATTGTGTCGATCCGTGCGTAATGATGGTACGGCTAATCGTGGAGGTAATCGCGTTATTGATGATTTCTTCTGTATTCATCTTGCGATAGCGTCTAAAATTTTCGCGAATTCGGTCAAAAATAACCACGGACTCGTTTACAGAGTAACCCAGCACCGCTAGAACGGCTGCCAGCACCGTGAGCGAGAACTCCCACTCAAAAAACGCGAAGAAACCCAAGATGATGATGACGTCGTGCAAATTGGCAATGATGGCCGCGACCGCGAACTTCCACTCGAAACGCATCGCTAAATAAATCATGATGCCCGCGACTACGCAAGCTAAGGCTTTTAAGCCATCTTGCGCCAACTCTTCGCCCACTTGAGGGCCGACAAATTCGGTGCGACGCATGACCACGTCAGCGGCGTCCACTTTGAGCGCTGTCATGACTTTATCTGATTGCTGAGCAGAGCTCACGCCTTTTTGCGAAGGCAGGCGGATCATCACATCGCGTGAATTACCAAAGTTTTGCACTTGAATGTCGGTGTAGCCAAGGCTTGCGACCGTATTGCGCACTTTCGTGAGGTCAGCGGTCTGCGAGTAGCTCACTTCCATCACTGTACCGCCCGTGAACTCGACCGATAAATGCAGACCTTTGTAAAACAAGAAGAAGACAGCGGCGGCAAAAGTGACAAACGAGATGACGTTAAAGATCACCGCATGGCGCATGAACGGGATATCTTTGTGGATCTTAAAAAATTCCATTTTTTTCTTTCTTATCCCCTCGCCCCTCGTGGGAGAGGGCTAGGGTGAGGGGGTTACTTCGCTTCAGGTTTCCAAACAGTACCAATAGACACCGTTTGCAATTTCTTGCGACGTCCATACCAAAGATTCACCAAGCCGCGCGAGAACAACACGGCTGAGAACATACTGGTCAAAATCCCAAGGCAATGCACCACCGCAAAGCCGCGTACAGGACCTGAGCCAAAAGCGAGTAGCGCCAAGCCTGCAATCAAGGTGGTGACGTTCGAGTCCAAAATCGTTGCCCAAGCGCGGTCGTAGCCCGTATGG
>JANPAY010000029.1:0-3147 GCA_031430155.1 Comamonadaceae bacterium | reverse complement strand
AAACTCCTCTGGTGCAGTGGCGTAGACGTTGCCGCGATTGGGCACCTCATGCCACATCAGGCCACTGGCCCGGCTCATATCTTTAGGTTTGCGGATCACAAACGATGCGACGTAACGTGCTTTGCCATCTTTGTCTAATCCCAGCTTGATGTCTTGAATGATGGCATTTTGTTTAAGTGCAGGATCCAGCTCGCCAAAGGCACGTCCCGCCACCTCTTCGTAGGCGGCGTTGCCAGCAAATGGACGTGTTTCATCAATCACAATTTTGGTCACTCGCGCAGCTGATGGATAGGCGCTTGCCAGCAAGGCAAGCCCGAAAGCACATGTAAAAATTTTCATTCTGGTTTCCTTTATGTGAGCAAATAGATCGAGTGATTCAAGATCATCTTAGCGCACCAACTCCCCACCCGCCAGCCACGCCGAGCCACGCTGGTACAGGCTTTGCACGGCATCGCCTTTGAGCATGGGCATATCCATTTTCACGGTGTAGCCGATGTGGGTTTGGATGTAGGCAAGGTGGCGATAGCCTTCTGGGAACGTGGCTAGTTTTTCTTTGTCTAGCTTGACAACAGCGCTGGAATCAACAGGATCAATGCGATCTTTTTCGTAGATGGGTTGCCTGTGCAAAAGCTTCCAATCTGCACCATCTTTGCCATCTTCTTTCACCACAAAATCGTAAAAACGACCCGTGCAAACCACGTCGCATAAGACGAGTCCATCCACGCCTTCAACCATGCCGCGCTGAGAGATGGTCATCTTGGTTTGCGCAATCGCACGTGTGCCATCTGCGGACAGATCGATTGCCGAGCCGCCTAAAAAGTGCAGGATGCTCACGCCTTTCGCCCAGCCCTCTTGCGTGACGCGGATGAACTCTTTAAATGGCCCTTGAAACCACGTCGCCATCATCACACCGTCTTTGTGCCACACGGTAGCAAAGCGCTCCCAGTCTCCTGCATCGCGCCACACCGCCCAGCGCTCGACCATTTGGCGGATGAGTAATTCGTTGTTCATTTTTTAGCAATCGGGTTGAGTACAAAATCGTAGTTCATTTTGTAACTGCCATCCGCTTGCCGTGGCCAGTCGGTAATCAAAGTTTGGCGCACGCCGAACACCGCATCTGAATCCAGATATTGGTCATCTTCGCGAAAGACATGCGTGATGAGCCGCTCGTAGCCAGGCGCTTCCACCATAAAGTGCAAATGCGCAGGCCGCCACGGATGGCGTTTGGTGGCTTCCAGTAATTCACCCACGGGGCCATCGACGGGAATGGGGTACGCCTCGGCCACAATGGTTTTGAAATGGAAGTTGCCGTTTGCATCACTGTGCAAAATGCCCCGCGCTTGGATACGATCTTCGTTCATGTACTGCACGTCGTACAGACCATCCTCGTCGGCTTGCCAGACGTTGATGAGTGCATTCGGAATCGTCTCACCGCCCAGTCCCAGCACGCGTCCACTTACCCAGCACGGATCGCCTTTGGCGCCGTTAGCCACGTCCGCGCCCAGCTCGTAATGCGGGGCTTCCTCCAAAAAGAAAGGGCCAAAAACGGTGGGTTCGGTACAGCCCGCAGGCTTGTCGTGATTGAGTGCAATGGTCAGCATCGAGAGCCCGAGCACGTCGGATAGCAAAATATATTCTTGCCGCTTGGCATCGCATTTTTGTCCCGTGGCGGTGAGGTATTGGATGCCCTTCATCCATTCGTCTTCGGTGAGCTTCACGTCACGCGCAAAGTCATGGAGATGCGTCACTAAACTATTGATGATTTCCTTTAACCGGGGGTTCGGGGTGTCCGCGAAGCGCTCTAATACGGCCTGGGTAATAGTGTCTTGGTTGAGATTACGCATAAATGGATTGATTAAAGAGTGGAGTTGAATTGTGGCAGCAATCTCAGTGCATTTTCACGCTCAATCGCTCTGAGGTCGTTGGCTGCAAAGCCATAGTCGATAAGGCCTGTGATGTTATCGAAGCCCGTGCGATACGGGTAATCAGAGCCGAGCAAAATTTGCGAGACATCCACCAGCTTAGTGAGCGATGCCAATGCGCCTGGATGCGCACTCCACGCCGTGTCGTAGAAAAAGCGTTTCAATTCAAACAGCACACCACGAGGTACGCGCGATGCTAGTTTTTGGTCTTGAATGGGCAGCTTGACTAGACGCTCTACCAAAAACGGTAGCGAGCCACCTGCATGCGAGAAGATGAATTTCAAATCAGGGCAACGCGCTGCCGTGCCCGAAAACACGATGTCAGTAATGGTGCGTGTGGTGTCCGTGCCAAACTCAATCACGGTAGGCGGAATCTCAGGCGTGAGGATGTTTCGGCAGCAGTTCGCTGCAGTGGGGTGGGTATACAAAATGGCTTTGCGGCGATTCAGCTCATCCATGATGGGCGCAAAGCTGGCGTGGCCTAGCCACTTATCGCCGTAGCTGGTGAGTAAGCCGATGCCATCGGTTTTGAGCACATCTAGCGCGTACTCCAACTCGCGCAGCGCATCGTCTGTGTTTTGCATGGGCAGCATCGCAAAATTGCCGAATCTGCCTTTGTTGGTTTGCGTGAGCTGTGCCACCCACTCGTTGCTTTCACGCGCCATGCGCTTGGCATTGGCGGCATCCGTAAAGCTGACTTGCGGTGTGGTGACGGACAGCATCGAGGTCGCGATACCCGCTTTGTCCATGTCTTCCAAAGTTTTAGCCACCGACCAATTGCGAACAATGGGCGGCGCTTGGTTTGCTTTTGCCAGCTCTGCCACATAGGCAGGCGAGAAAACGTGGTGATGAATGTCGATGCGGTCTGCGCGGGAAGCCACGGTGGGTGTGGCACAGCCAGGCATCAGGGTGCTGGCACCAGCGGCCATCAGACCAGTTAAAAAACCTCGGCGTGAGGGCAAACAAGAGCAGTTTTGTAATGTATTCATGGCGTCATTTTTGCTGTCATTTGGGTGTCACACTACCCAGTAAACCCTAATGGCAAGCACCTTGGTGACAGCCACAATCTAAACTTCATTTTTTATGGGAGAGACACCATGCAACGCAATCATTTCATCAAATCCGTCGCGGGGATAGCCGCAGCCACTTTGCTGGCAGGCCTTAGCGGATCAGCCTTGGCACAAGGAACGGGTAAGACTGAACTGCTCTGGCTAGGCCAAGCGTC
>JANPAY010000028.1:0-2377 GCA_031430155.1 Comamonadaceae bacterium | reverse complement strand
ACGGCGTTTGCGGGCAAAGTTCTTGCGGGTGTGTGGGCAGACGAGCGCAACATTGCGGACGTGGATACGCTCAAACTCATGCTGACCGAATGCGGATTGCCCACATCGCGCTTTGAGGAGTCACTCGCCGAATCGGTTCAATCGCTATATGACGCAGATACTCAAACTGCGATTGATGTGCAAGTGTTTGGTTCGCCAACCTTTGTTATCGATGGTGAGTTGTTTTGGGGTCAAGACCGACTTGATTTTGTAGAACGCAAACTGGCGATTTAATTTGCGAGTGAAGGAGAGGGCGGCTTATTTCCCCGTCCTCGCCAAATAACGTTTACGCAAAAACACGGTGACTAAAACGACGGTGACGGTTGCCATCGTCCCCACCGCCCACCAAAGACCATCGCCTCGGTGGATGAGGGGCAAAAACTCGAAATTCATACCAAAAAATCCTGTCACCAAATTGAGTGGCAAAAAGATGGCGGTGAGTGCGGTCAAGGTACGCATGATGTCGTTGGTGCGGTTGCCTTGAATCGAAAAATGAATCTGAATCGCGGTCTCGATGGTTTGTTCTAAGCGCCGCACATGATGCGCCACGCGCTCAATGTGTTCCAGCACGTCACGTGAGCGCACCTTGAGTAAGTCGTTTTCGTGCACGGCAGGCGCGTCCGTGCTTGCTGTTGTCCACGTGTCGAGTTCGTCAATCCATTCCTGCACCGCAGCGCGTTGGTCTTCGCAGGTATCGTCTAGTTGGTGTAGGCGCATTCGTGCCGCCAAGAGCGCATCCCAATCACCAAACCGCTTGGTCGGACTAAGTAGTAGCGCCTGCCAGTGGTCTAAAGTTTTGGAGAGATCTCGGCGCAGGTCCAAGTAGGCGTCCACCATTTGGTTCACCATGCGAAGCATCAGGTCGGCAGGGTGAGTCGGTTGGCGGCTTGCGGGCGTGTCTTTGAGGCGCTGCGCAAAGCTATTGCGCACGGCACAGTCTTCAGGGTGAACACTCAAAATCACTTTGTCCAGAACGACAAACGCAACAGGACTGGTATCGATATTGAGCAGGTCTGCGGCAGCTTTCGAGCCGCCAACTGTTAGCCTACGAAACACCAGTAGGTCATAGTCGGCCGTATAGTCAAAATGCGAGGGTAGTGCATCGTTCAATAAATCACTCACATGCAAATCGACCAAAGCCACGCCAGATAAGGCCTGTAGACGATTTTGTACGGCCTCTAAGTTCGCAGCTAACTCGCTGCGCGGCAGACTAAGCCACGTGAAATGAGGAAAAGTAATCTCTAACATGTTATGTGCAAAATAGAGACTTTAGCGTAAGGAGCTTGACTGACAATGCAAAATAATAATCAACGTGATTTAGCTGCGCTGCGAGCTTTGCTGGATGCCAATGTCCATGTACTAGGCGATATGGATGACGATGGTGGAAATCTGCG
This sequence comes from Comamonadaceae bacterium, assembly GCA_031430155.1. Taxonomy (GTDB): domain Bacteria; phylum Pseudomonadota; class Gammaproteobacteria; order Burkholderiales; family Burkholderiaceae_C; genus JASGCK01. The sequence continues at coordinate 944 of JANPAY010000028.1, read as the reverse complement.
AATTCAAAATGGCAAAGCTAATTACGGCACATCCGCCACACCATTTTTCTCTAATCTTGAAATTCTGCGGCAATCGGTTGATTTTTCACAAGCCTATCTGTCGATGCCCGCAAGGACGTTATTTGAACTTTTTCCCAGCACGCATTTTGTATTGAACCCCCGCTCCATTGATCGGCAGGAATTCTCTCCAGAGTTCATTCGGCAATTATTGGATGGCAGTTACTTTGCAACGACGCAAGTGCCGCCCAGCGCCCAGCAAGGCGCGCAGACCATGGGTTCAAAATTCCGGTCTATTTTTGGGTTGCGCAAAAGCTAATCATTGCGCTGTAGGCATCAAGGTTGATATCTGTCCGCGCGCATCCATTTAGTGGCGATCCACTTCTCGCCAGCGAGCACAGGCGCACCGCCGTGTAGTGTGTTCGCATCCACCTGACCTTGGTCGTCCACATATTCAAAATAAATCGCCGCGCCTTTTTTGGGGGTAATGGCTAAGCCCAGTGGCGGAAAAATAGTCTCGCCACCGCCTTCTACGTCATTCAAATACAAAATGAGCGTACTCACCCGCTGCCCACCTTTGGCGATATGCGCCGCACTACCAGGTTGCTCGGGTGGGAAATAATCAAAATGTGGTTTGTACTCGCCACCCACTTTGTAATTGAGGATTTGCAAGCCTTCGCCATTTTCAATAGGCCAATGCATCACTGCGGCAATGCGCGCATCCAGCTTAGCAATAAAGGCGGTTTCGTTCACATTAAAGAACGTGCCATAGCTACTGCGGTCTTGGATCACTTCATACTTGCCCGTTGCCGGATCGACGATGGTCGATTGCTTCAGCTTGGCGCGTGATAGAGCGATGAGCTCGTCGCACTCTTCGTGCGAGAGCAGGTTATCAAACAAAGCAACCTCGGGTTGCTCGATACGCATAGAGACAAATACTTCACGAT
>JANPAY010000027.1:0-3048 GCA_031430155.1 Comamonadaceae bacterium | reverse complement strand
CATACCAATTTACACAGCCGCTTCAATTTAGCCCAGTTATTCCAATCAAAATCAGTACCCAACGCTGATATTAATAGATAATATTGATCGATCGTCAATTTTAATGGCGATCTTGGGTTTTTAAGCGGATTTACGGGGCAGCAATTAGATGACCGCGATCAAAAAGCTTCTAAAGAAGCTTATGCCACCTTCAAGCAACTCACCACACGCTTTCCAGAATCCAAGTACACACCTGATGCGCTCGCGCGTATGTCTTACATTCTGAATACGCTTGCGGCTTATGAACTACATGTAGCGCGTTACTACGCTAGCCGAGGCGCACATCTGGCCGCGGCTAATCGTGCACAAGCGGCTATTGCTGACTATCCCAATACGGTTGTCATGGAAGACGCCTTGGCTGTTTTGATACAAGCCTATGACGCGCTTGGCAGTACTGAATTACGCGATGATGCCAAACGGGTGATGGCAAAGAACTTTCCAAAAAATAAATTAGCCGCTAGCGTGAGCGTGGGTAGCTCGCAAAAGCCCTAGCCATTGCTGCCACGCATCCGATGTGCGCAAAATTGGCATGGTGGGTAAGCTAGCAATCAACCGTCGTCCATAGCCCATTTGCACCAAGCGAGGGTCGCACACCACCAGCACGCCCACATCGCCTTCGCTGCGAATCAATCGCCCTGTTCCCTGCTTGAGTGCAATGGCCGCCTCAGGGATCGAGTAATCATTAAAACTGCTGCGCCCTTGCGCCTCTAACCGTTTGCTTCTTGCTTCGACCAGTGGATCGCCAGGCGGTGGAAATGGTAGCTTATCAATAATGACGCACTGCAGTGCATCGCCCGCAATATCGACCCCCTCCCAAAACGAAGCGGATGCCACCAAAACACTGGCTGAATCCTGAGCTCGAAAACGCTCAATTAATTCACGTTTGGATTGCTGACCTTGCACCAAAACCGAAATCTCGCTATCTGCCAAATGCTCGGTTAATGCCTCACCAATTTGCCGCAAAGCCCGTAGCGTAGTGGTTAGTACCAATGTACGCCCGCCCAATCCCCGTGCGGCCTCTAAGGCAATATCTGAGACACGGGCAGTGTGATCAGGCTCATTTGGTTTAGGGAAATTAGAGGGCACATAGAGCGCCGACTGAACCTCGTAATTAAAGGGGCTACTCACGCGAAGTACAGCCAACTGCCGCTCATTCAAGCCTTGCAAGCCGCAGCCCTCCAAAAACCACGAGAGCTGATCATCGCTGCCCAGCGTCGCCGAGGTAAATATCCAACTGCGCTGAGAAATCGTAGCGACAGGCTCATCGCCATTTCCAGCATTTACACCCTTAGGGAACCATTGCTTTTTGACCACCTCAGCAATGTCTAAAGGAGACTCAACCAGTTTGAGCTGGGCACCGACCTCTAGCCAGCGGACCGAATCAACGGAGGCCTTACCCAGAAAGGCTTGCACGAGATCACCTAGCTCTAGGCCACGCTCCGCAAGGCGCGTGAACTCTGGGTTGGATTCCATCACAATGCCAAGCGTCGCATCCACTTGCGCAAGCGCAGCTGTTAAATTTTGCAAACTGCTCAGCCACATATCCGCGTCCACTCCTTCGGGTGCGGTGCCGGACCACGCAAGCCGCGAGGCATAACTTTGCTTGCCAATCGCGAGGCGCAAATCACGCGTGGCGTATTCCAGTGCTTGCACCACGACGGACCAATCCACCAACCCGCGCGCATGTTGCAAACCCGCAGCCAGTATGTCTTTGCCAAAATCTAACAACTGCGGTGTGCTGAGTTGCTTGGCTAAGAACCCAACACCAATTTCGTTAATTTGATGCGCCTCGTCAAAAATCACCACCTCCGCAGTAGGCAAAATCTGCGCCACACCCGACTCGCGCACCGCCATATCGGCAAAAAATAAATGATGATTCACCACAACAATATCCGCGCCCAGCGCTTCTTTGCGAGCCAGATTAACGTGACACTCCTTGGCTTTTGAGCATTCCGACCCAAGGCAATTCTCACGCGTGGATGTCACGAGCGGCAGCGCGGGAGAGCGTTCATCGAGTCCCGTCATTTCAGCCAAGTCACCCGTCAAAGTCGTTTTTGACCAGCGAGCAATCCCAGACAAAGCCTTGTCCAGCATGCGTTGCGACGAACTATTGCTATGCAATGCCAAATCCATCCGATGTAGACACAGATAGCTTGATCGCCCTTTGAGCAACGCGGTTCGTACAGGAATGCCCAGCGCCTCAGTCACTGCGGGCAAGTCACGTGAAAAAAGTTGATCTTGCAATGTTTTGGTTGCGGTGGACACCACCACGCGCGCACCGCTCAGCACGGCAGGAACAAGGTACGCAAAGGTCTTGCCCACACCCGTGCCCGCCTCCACCACCACGCTTGAGCGCAGCGCGATGGCGTTGGCAATCGCCGTAGCCATTTGCTGTTGGCCTTCGCGTGGTTGATAGTTTTGTTGGGAGTTAGTCGCCGCCAGGGCCAGTGCGCCGCTGGGCGCAAAAGCCTGCGCCGTCAGCACAGAAAGTTCAGTCATCCGTGCATTTTCGCACTTGACTTATTGAGGAACCAATCCCGCAGCTTTGATTAGCTCTGCATGCAGCTTAATATCCCTTGCAATGAGCCTTTGAACATCTTCGGAGGAACTGGTTGAGACTTCGATGCCACTCTCAGCCAATTTAGCCTTCATGTCAGCGTCAAATGCTGTTTGAACGGCTCGGTTGATTTGATCGATCAAAGCACGAGGAGTTTTGGCAGGTGCGAGCAGTGCCATCCAAGCAGAGAGGTTTAAATCAACGATCCCGCCTTCAGCCATCGTTGGCACTTGCGGGAACACGGGCGAACGGGTGGGACTCATCACGCCCAGCGCATGCAACTTACCTGCTTGAACATGGGGCACAGCTTCTGGCATCACGGCAAACATCACGTCAACCACACCGCCAATGGTGTCATTGATCGCCAACGCGCCACCTCTATAGGGCACGTGCAACAGTTTCGTTTGCGTGCGTAGCTCAAACATCAATCCGCCCAGATGTTGCGGACTGCC
>JANPAY010000026.1:0-1737 GCA_031430155.1 Comamonadaceae bacterium | reverse complement strand
CGTGACACCCTCTTTTTGAACAACCTGTGCATCCACTTGTGATTCGAGATGTATCACACTGCCAACCCGCAGCGCGTCATCGGCAAACACATCGCCCGCCTCGTCCGCCGTGTGCAGCGGACTTGCAGACAAATACGTTGCTGTCGATAAGCGTCCGCTGTTCACCAAGCTTCTCGCAAACGGATGCTCCCGCGCAAGATCAAGCACGGCACGTCTAAACACGTGACTGATTTCGCTCTTTGGCGTAATGAAGTCCGTGGAGCGCGTTGATTGTTTGATGTTGTCGTCGGCAGCGTATTCACGCTCTGTGCCGTAACTCTCGATGAATGTTGGGTTCGATTCACCGCCCAGCACCATCGCCAACTTCCAAGCCAAATTCTCCGCATCTTGCACGCCAGAATTCGCGCCGCGTGCGCCAAAGGGTGACACGCCATGTGCTGCATCGCCTGCAAAAATCACGCGGTCATGCACGAACTTTTCCATCCGCGAGCACGCAAAGGTATAGACACTTGCCCAGACGAGTTCAAAGTCGGTTTTCATCCCAGCCCTCTTGGACACATGATTCAGCAAGGCTTGCACACGTGGCTTGATGCGCTCTGGCTTTTTTTCTTCCTCAGGGTCAGCGTCCCAGCCCAGCTGAAAATCTATCCGCCACACGTTATCGGGTTGACGATGGAGCAGCACACTTTGATTCGGGTGGAACGGCGGATCAAACCAAAACCAACGCTCAGTCGGAAAGTCCGCCGTCATGCGCACGTCGGCAATTAAAAAGCGATCTTGAAATGTGCGCCCTTGGCTCTCAAGTCCCAAGCTGCGCTTGATGGTGCTCTTCGATCCATCGCAAGCGACAACATAATTTGCGCTGATTTCATAATCATCACCACTGGAAGCCACAGCCAGCTTGACCTGCAAGGCATCTTGTGTAATAGATTTGACCGTGTGCCCGAGCCTGATTTCGATGAGAGGCAGCTCTTTCGCCCTGTCCATCAAATACTCTTCGGCGTAGTACTGCTGCAAGTTGATAAACGCTGGCCTCTGGTCATCTGCGTTCGATTGCAAATTAAATGAGTACACCTCATCGTCCTGCAAAAACACTCTACCCACATTCCACGGCACGCCTTTATCCACCATGCGCTGTCCGAGTCCACCACCCAGCTTGTCCCACACCTCCAGCGTGCGCTTGGCAAAGCAAATCGCTTTCGATCCCGCGCTTGGCAGTCCCTTTGCACGCCTTGCATCGCCGTCAATCAGCACCACCCGCACGCCGCGCTGCGCGAGGTCAATCGCCAGCGTGAGGCCCGTTGGGCCTGCGCCGACAATCACAACCGGATGAATCACCCCACTCATGGCAACGAATTACCCCTCAAGGCTTTGCCACATTTGCACATCGCGCTCAGCCGTCCAAATACGTGGGTCGCGTGTGCCGCCTGCTTCGTCAAAAGCGCGTGTCACATCAAAGGGCATGCAGTGGTTAAAGATGACCCAGTCGCCATATTTGGGCGCGAGTTTGTCGAAGGTTTCCTTGTACACGCGGCGCAGATCATGCCCTGCCACCACGCCCGCTTGCACGCTAGCGTACACATCGCTCACAAACGAGCGAGTCTGCGCCAAGCCTTCTGCCACAAGGGCTGGCGTCTGCAAGGCCGCGCCGCGACCAGGCACTAGCTTGGCGGGATTGAGTGCCGCGAGGGCATCTAATGTTTGCGGCCAATCTTGGAAATACGCATCGCCTGCATA
>JANPAY010000025.1:0-3783 GCA_031430155.1 Comamonadaceae bacterium | reverse complement strand
GACTTTGCGCACAACGCGCCTGTCACCTCTGCTGAAATCACGGCGATTGAAGGATTAGTGAACGCGGAAATTTTGGCTAATGCGGCTGCATCAGCCCGCGTGATGGAAATTGAAGCCGCCAAAGCCACAGGCGCGATGATGCTGTTTGGTGAGAAGTACGGCGACACGGTTCGTGTGCTGGAGATTGGCTCGTCCAAAGAGCTGTGCGGTGGCACGCATGTGCAGCGCACGGGTGACATTGGGCTGTTCAAAATCGTAGGCGAGAGCGGCATTGCCTCGGGCGTGCGGCGTATCGAAGCTGTGACGGGCATGAATGCTTTGCATTATTTGCAGACGTTAGAGCACACCGTGGATGCAGCAGCGCAGTCGCTAAAAACCAGTCCAGCCGAACTGGGCTCTAGACTTGAGATGATGCAATTACAAATGAAGGCGTTAGAAAAAGAAGTTTCTGCGCTCAAAGGTAAGTTGGCATCCAGCCAAACGGGTGATTTAGTCGCTAAAGCGGTTGATGTCAATGGTACGAAGCTCTTGGTCGCCGAGTTGGAAGGCCTTGATTCCAAAGGCTTGCAGGGCATGATCGCACTTTTGAAAGACAAGCTCAAGTCTGGCGTTGTGGTGTTGGCAGCCGTGGATGCAGGCAAGGTGCAACTGGCTGTTGGCGTGACTTCTGACGTGACCGCCAAAGTCAAAGCGGGTGAGTTGGTGAATTTTGTCGCAGGTCAAGTCGGGGGCAAAGGCGGCGGTAAGCCTGATTTGGCGATGGCCGGTGGTACGGATGCTAGTCAGCTAGCGTCGGCGCTACAAAGCGTGAATGCTTGGGTAGTCGCGAAGCTTATTTAGTTGCCAAAATCCAAGTCACAAGTATTTTTGCTTCTGCTTCGTTCACTTGCGCATTGGCTGGCATCGGAACAGGTCCCCAAACACCCGAACCTCCTTTAATGATTTTGACGGACAGTTTGGCGACAGCGTCTTTTTGTCCTGCATATTTAGTAGCGACATCCTTATACGAAGGGCCAAGAACTTTCTTATCAACTGCGTGGCAAGCCATGCAGTTTTTTTCGGTTGCTAACTTGAGATCAGCGAATGCAGCTTGTGAACCAAATAGAGCAGCGAGTGCCAAGGCGAGTGTAAGAGCAGCTTTTTTCATAGTTGTTTAACGTTAGATTTAAATTTTTAGTTGACGTTTGACTGGAGGATCAATACAAATCAAGCACCGCGCCTTTAGAGGCGCTTGACGCATTAAAGGCAAATTTAGCTTGTACGCCTCGGGTGTAACGAGGCTCTGGTTGCTTCCAAGCCGTGCGGCGCTTCGCAAGGGTTGCCTCGTCGACATTGAGCTGAAGTAGCAATTGCTTGGCGTCAATCGTGACGCTGTCGCCGTTTTCAATGAGGGCAATCACGCCGCCAGCGTAGGCTTCTGGTGCGACATGTCCAACGACCATACCCCATGTGCCGCCACTAAAGCGCCCATCGGTAATGAGGCCAACTGTCTCACCTAGCCCTGCGCCAATGAGTGCGCCCGTGGGAGCCAGCATCTCAGGCATGCCAGGGCCGCCTTTGGGCCCTAGGTAGCGCAAAATCATCACGTCACCGTGGGTAATCTTGCCATCCAAAATGGCTTTCAGTGCGGACTGCTCATCGTCAAAACATTTGGCAGGCCCTGTCATGACAGGGTTTTTGAGTCCTGTGATTTTGGCAACTGCGCCTTCGGGCGAGATATTGCCCTTCAAAATGGCGAGGTGTCCTTCCTTGTAGAGCGCTTTGTCGATGCTGCGAATCACGTCTTGATCTGCACGCGGGCTATCTGGCACATCCTTCAAAACTTCCGCAATGGTTTTGCCTGAAATCGTCATGCAGTCGCCGTGTAGCAGTCCCGCATTGAGTAGCACCTTCATCACTTGCGGGATGCCGCCTGCAAGATGCAGGTCAACCGCCAGATATTTTCCAGAAGGTTTCAAGTCGCAAATTACAGGAACTTTTTTGCGCATGCGCTCAAAATCATCAATGTTGAATTCAACGCCTGCTGCGTGGGCAATGGCCAAGAAGTGCAGCACGGCATTGGTGGAGCCACCCGTGGCCATGATGACGGCAACGGCGTTCTCTAGAGCTTTTTTAGTCACGATATCGCGCGGTTTGAGTCCAAGCTTGATCGCCTTCATCAAAACCTGAGCCGATTCTTTGGCGGAGTTTTGCTTTTCGTCGTGTGGGTTCGCCATCGTGGATGAGTAGGGCAGGGACATGCCTAGCGCTTCAAACGACGAGCTCATGGTGTTTGCGGTGTACATACCGCCGCAGGAGCCAGGGCCTGGTACGGCGCGCATTTCAATTTCGCGCAAGTCTTCGTCGCTCATGTTGCCCGCGGCGTTTTGACCCACGGCTTCAAACACGCTCACGATGTTGAGGTCTTGTCCTTTGTAGCGGCCAGGCAGAATGGTTCCGCCGTACACATAGATCGCGGGCACGTTGGCGCGTAGCATGCCCATCATGCCGCCTGGCATGTTCTTATCGCAGCCACCCACCACCACCACGCCGTCCATCCATTGGCCTTGTACGCAGGTCTCGATGCAATCTGAAATCACTTCGCGCGAAACGAGCGAGTACTTCATGCCTTCGGTGCCCATCGCCATACCATCAGAAATAGTAGGTGTACCGAAGATTTGCGCATTGCCGCCTGCCTCTTCAATACCCGCCACGGCTGCATCCGCCAACTTTTGCAGACCGCTGTTGCAAGGCGTAATCGTGCTATGACCATTGGCGACGCCAATCATCGGCTTGCCAAAGTCCGCTTCGGTGTAGCCCATGGCGTAGTACATAGAGCGATTGGGCGCGCGCGATTTGCCCTGCGTGATGTTGTCCGAGCGAAGATTTTTGAAGTGGATAGTTTGTTCAGTCATGATTCAATTGTAATTAAGCCCCTAGTCATTTCGCATTCGGGTAAATCTGGGCGAGTAAGTCTTTTGCGTTGACGCCGTGTTTGAGTAAATCAATTTGGCTTTGATCCATGAAGCCTTCCTTCATGGAGTGGTGCATCGCTTGCAAAAAAGTGTCGTAGTAGCCTCGTGTGTTGAGAAACCCCAGTGGTTTGCCGTGATAACCCAATTGCCGCCAAACCCACATTTCAATGATTTCTTCGAAGGTGCCAATGCCGCCCGCCATGGCGATAAAAGCATTGGAACGCTCTGCCATCATGGCTTTGCGCTCGTGCATGTCTTCCACCACAAATAGCTCTGTGCAGCGTGTGTTGGCATGCTCTCGTTCCATCAAGGCTTGTGGAATCACGCCAATGACCTGTGCACCAGCGTCTAGAGCTGCATTCGCTACAAGGCCCATCAGGCCATTTTTACCGCCGCCGTAAACCAGTTGTCCGCCGCGCTCACCTACCCAGTGACCCACAGCGATAGCTGCCTCTTTGTACGCAGGATGATTCCCCATGCGCGAGCCACAGTAAACGGCGAGAGAGATGTTGGGCGTAGCTGTCATAAAGCGGTTTAGCTATAGAACTTCACTCGCATGATCCGCAAGCCTTGATCGCTCGCCTCTAGCCAAGGTGATGTGCCCACTGTGCGTCCAGCCTTTGAACTTATCAACGATGTAGGTCAGGCCGCATGAGCCTTCGGTGAGGTAGGGCGTATCAATCTGCGCGAGGTTACCCATCAGCACAATTTTTGTGCCAGGGCCGGCGCGCGTCACCAGCGTTTTAATTTGCTTAGGAGTCAAATTTTGCGCCTCATCGATGATGAGGTATTTGTTTAAGAACGTACGGCCGCGCATAAAGTTCATACT
>JANPAY010000024.1:0-2283 GCA_031430155.1 Comamonadaceae bacterium | reverse complement strand
CGTGGCGTAGGCGGGCATTTGGGCGTTGAGTCTGTCGTCTAGGATTTTGATGTCGATGTTCATTTGTACTTTTCTTTTTTCTTATTTCAGTCTTTTTGCGATTTCAATGACCAGTTGGCGAGCCAGTTCTGTCTTCGATGCCTTTGGTAATTCTTTGGTACTGTTTGCGTCCACCAAAAGCAGGGCGTTGTCGTCCATGCCAAAGGTCGCAGGGCCGATATTGCCTACCAAGAGCGGCACGTTTTTGCGTTCACGTTTCGCCTTGGCGTGCGCTTCTAGGTTTTCGCTTTCGGCTGCAAAGCCAATACAGTAAAGCGCTCCAGATAAAGCGCGGTTGGACTTTGCAACCGTCGCAAGGATATCAGTGTTCTCTACGAAGCTGAGTGTGGGTGTATCGCCTGAGCCGTCTTTTTTGATTTTTTGGCTCGCCGCACTGGCAGGCCGCCAATCCGCAACCGCTGCCGTGGCGATAAAGATGTCGGCACTGTCAACATTTGCCTGCACCGCTGCCAGCATGTCGTTTGCAGAAGTGACAGGAATCGTTTGGATACCCCTTGGGAAGCCAAGCGCTGTGCGGCCTGCAACGAGGGTGACCTCGCAGCCCGCATCCCGCATGGCCTCTGCGATAGCGAATCCCATTTTCCCGCTGGAGAGGTTAGTGATGCCGCGCACAGGATCAATGGCTTCGTAGGTCGGGCCAACGGTGATGAGTGCGCGTTTGCCAGCTAAGACCTTGGGCGTGAAGTGGGCTACCAAGTCAGCCAAGATTTCATCAGCCTCCAACATGCGCCCATCGCCTACTTCGCCGCAGGCTTGGTCGCCATTGCCAACGTCTAGGGCGAATGCCCCGTCTGCTTTGAGTTGCGCCATATTGCGCTGGGTAGCTGGGTGCGCCCACATCTCGCGGTTCATGGCAGGAGCCAAGATCAGCGGAACCTCTGCGGGTTTGGCAAGGCACAAAAGGCTCAATAAATCGTCTGCACGACCATGCAACAGTTTCGCCATAAAGTCGGCGCTGGCGGGGGCGATCAGCACGGCATCGGCGCCGCGCGTGAGGTTGATGTGCGCCATGTTGTTGCTAATAGCATTGCCCGCGCCGTCAGTCGCGGCCTTGCTATCCCACTGCGAGGTAAACACCTCGCGCCCCGAGAGTGCTTGCATGGTCACAGGGGTCATAAACTGCATCGCGGCATCGGTCATCACCACTTGGACGGTTGCGCCTGCTTTGACTAGGGCGCGGCAAGCTTCAGCGGCTTTGTAGGCGGCGATGCCGCCCGTCATGCCTAGGACGATGTGTTTGCCATGAAGGGCGTGTTTGTTTTGAAGAATTGTGTGTTCAGCCATAAAGCAGGAATGTATCAGCTTCTATAATCAAAATTTCCACCTGCACTGATCCATTGCGAGTTCAGTTTATGGCATGACCAAATTTGTATTTGTTACTGGCGGCGTGGTGAGTTCCTTGGGAAAAGGAATCGCCTCCGCTTCACTGGCTGCTCTCCTTGAGAGCCGCGGCCTGACTGTCACCCTCATCAAGCTCGACCCCTATCTCAACGTTGACCCCGGCACCATGAGCCCGTTTCAGCACGGCGAAGTGTTTGTGACCGACGATGGCGCGGAGACTGACCTCGATTTAGGACATTACGAGCGTTTTATTGAAACGCGAATGCGCAAAACCAACAACTTCACCACGGGGCAGATTTATCAGACCGTGCTGGAGAAAGAGCGTCGCGGCGACTATCTTGGCAAAACCGTGCAGGTGATTCCGCATGTGACGAATGAAATTCAGGCCTTCATCAAACGCGGCGCAGAGCAAGCTAGCAAAGGGCTGGCGGGCAATCAAGACAAAATGATTGACGTGGCAATTGTGGAAATTGGCGGCACGGTGGGCGACATTGAGTCCTTGCCGTTTTTGGAAGCCGTGCGCCAAATGGGGCTGAAGATGGGACCTGGGCATACGGCTTATTTGCACCTGAGCTACTTGCCTTGGCTGGCAGCAGCGGGCGAGCTTAAAACCAAGCCGACGCAGCACACGGCGCAAAAACTGCGTGAGATCGGTATTCAAGCCGATGCGCTGCTCTGCCGCGCCGATCGCCCGATTCCTGACGGTGAGCGCGAAAAAATCTCCATGTTCTCCAACGTGGCGGAGTCGGGTGTGATCTCGATGTGGGACGTGGACACCATCTACAAAGTGCCGCGTTGGAGAACATGGAGATTTTTTCGCGCTCACCGTCAGGAATCGGGCGATCGGCGCGGCAGAGCAGCGCATCGGCTTGAATACCGATC
>JANPAY010000023.1:0-3829 GCA_031430155.1 Comamonadaceae bacterium | reverse complement strand
TGTAAACCGCTTGCTCTAACAATGTCGTGACATCGTCAATACCTCTGTTCGAGGCGGCATCTAACTCGGTGTAATCAACAAAACGACCTGCATCAATAGCGGTGCAAGCCTCGCAAACGCCGCAAGGACTAGCGGTAATGCCGCCCTGCCCGTCTGCACCCAAGCAATTGAGCGATTTGGCCAAAATGCGTGAGACGGTGGTTTTGCCAACGCCGCGAGTTCCCGTAAAAAGATAGGCATGGTGCAAACGTTGCGAGGTCAAGGCATTGGTCAATGCCTGCACCACGTGCTCTTGTCCGACCATTTCGGTAAAGGTTTTCGGGCGGTATTTGCGAGCAAGGACAAGGTAGGACATACAAGGATTCTATAATCAGCGGTGATGAGCCCCCTCGCATGGGAAAGCGGCCAACCGAGTCAGGTGGGGAACCAAGCAGCTCTAACTGTGGATACAGTGCCGAGGATCAGGCTCATCACCACATTTCAGGGCTTTTTTTAATTAATGCCAGTGACGGTGACCGTATCCATACCCGCCACGCCAGCCAAACCCAATGTTGATGGCAGGATACACCACGGGGTAATACGGACGGGCATAAACCACTTGCGGTTGTGCATAAATCACTTGTGGCGCTGCCACAACCTGCTGAATCACAGGTTGCATCACTTGCTGCTGCATCATCGGTTGAATCACAGGCGCTGGAATACCCATATTTGTACCTTGCATCGACTGAGAAGTCGCGCCAACGGGTGTCACTTGCAACTGGACAAACTGTCCTGGATCATTTGGCATTTGCACGTTGTATTGCTTGCCGTTGTACTCATACACCACGTTGTAGCCTGAGGTGCGGTTTTCGTAAAAGGTTTGCGTGCTGCAGTTTTGCACAGTTTGCATTTGTACGGGCGCCGCGCCTTCCACACGATCACCCATCATCGCGCCACCAATCACGCCAATGACTGTAGCAATACCGCGCCCAGAGCCTGCACCTACGTTATTGCCAATGGCACCACCCGCAATCGCACCCATCATGCCGCCTGCGCCGCTTTTTTGACCTTGCACCGCCACTTGTTGGTTGTTGCAGACTTGACGCGGCACAGCCACTTGCTGAATGACCGCCTGCGATGAAATCACGCGGCCTTGCTCTTGTGCCTGTGCCGCGCTTATGGAAGCCGCTATTACTATAGCGACGGAACCCGTTGTCATCATGATTTTGCTAAGTGTACGCATGGTATTTCTCCTTGTTGTCTATGCTTAGTCTAACGATTTAGGCGCAAATTTGTTGACACAACCAGCCGCTTTAATGATCTTTACTCACTGACCAGAAGCTGAATAAAGCCCAACTCAAGACTGACTTCAAAGACTTTTGAACGCCTGACCCAGTCTTGCCACACCCTCGCGAATCAAATCTTCGTTCGCTGTGGCGAACGAGAGGCGCAACGCTGTCATATCCGCATCATGCGCAAAAAACGGTGCACCCGGCACAAAAGCCACGTTGTTCGCAATGGCGGCTTTTGCCAACGCCACCACATCGGTCGATTGACCACGTGCACCCGTCAAGTTCGCCCAAAAGAACATACCGCCTTGCGGGGCAGTAAAGCTGATCGCATCCCCAAACTCAGCCTTCAAGCACTCCGCCATGGTTTTGGCACGCGCTGCGTAGACCTTGCGAACTTTGGCAACGCTAGTGGGCATAGAACCCGATGCCAAATAGTTGGCTGCAATCGCTTGGCTAAGGTTAGACGTATGCGCATCGCTGAACTGTTTACACATGGTGGCTTTAGCCAGTAACTCAGGCGGCGCAATCAACCAGCCCACGCGCAGACCTGGCGACATGACTTTAGAGAAACTGCCCGCAAAGGCAAGCCAGTCTTGGCTTCCAGGCACTTCGCTGCTGAGTGACAGTATGGAGCGCGGTGCAGCAGCCGTTGGTGATTCATCAAAATACAGCTCACCATAGGGGTCGTCTTCGACGATTAAAGTTTTGTACTTCACCGCCAGCTCCAAAATTCGCTTACGGCGACCCTGCGGCACGAGCGCACCGCTGGGGTTGCCAAAACTTGGAATCAAATAGACTAATTTGGGTTTGTGTTTTGCGATTAGCTCTTCCAGCTTATCCACCATCACGCCACCGCCATCAATCGGCGCACCGATGATGTTGGCACCGTAAAGCCTAAAGCACTGAATCGTTGCCAAGAACGTAGGTGCTTCCACGATGACGTTATCACCCTCATCAACCATGGTCTTACCAATTAAGTCCAGCGCTTGCTGGCTACCCGTCGTGATGATGAGACCTTCAGGCGACACCGTCACACCCTTGGTCGCCATGTGCTGAGACAAGTTCTCGCGCAGCGAGTGATAGCCCTCGGTTGCGCCGTATTGCAAGACCGCACCAGCCGTATCACCCAATGCTTTGTCCGTAGCGGCTTTGATGCCATCCACGTCAAACATAGAGCTGTCGGGAAAGCCGCCCGCAAACGAAATAATGCCAGGCTTGGCCAAGAGCTTGAAGAGTTCGCGGATAGCCGAAGTTTCAACATTGCCAAGGCGCTTGGCGAAGGTAGATTGGATGTTCATAGTTCGAGTATCCTCCAAAAGATATGACTATTTCTCCTATGCAAACAGCACTTCAAGCAAAAATCGATCAAAAAACCAAGCCCCTAGGCAGTCTTGGCAAACTCGAAGCGATTGCCCTCAAACTCGGGCTGATTCAAAACACGCTCTCGCCTGTGCTCAAAAATCCTGCCATCGTGATTTTTGCGGGCGATCACGGTATTGCACATAGCGGCGTGTCGGCCTTCCCGCAAGCGGTGACGGCACAAATGGTCTTCAACTTTTTACGCGGTGGTGCGGCGATTAACGTATTTGCCAAAACCAGCGGCATGGCGCTCAAAATTGTGAATAGCGGCGTAGCCGAAGTCATCACAGATTTCTCTACTCATCCAGACTTCATCAACACCCCGATTGCACTGGGTACAAAAAGTTTTGCGACAGAGGCCGCTATGAGCGCAGCCCAGGCTCAGCAAGCCCTAGACGCTGGTGCTACTATCGTCCGCCAACTTGCCGATGGCGGCTGCAACGTCATTGGCTTTGGTGAAATGGGCATTGCCAACACATCGGCGGCTGCGTGCATCATCAGCCGACTCGCCAAATTGCCGATCAGCGATTGTGTGGGACGCGGAACAGGCGTTGATGACGCAGGACTGGCTCGCAAACTAACGGTATTACAAAGCGCGCTGGAATTACACAAAGCGGCGCAAAGCCCACTGGACGTGCTCGCCGCTTTTGGCGGCTTTGAAATCGCCATGATAACGGGCGCATACCTAGAAGCAGCCAAGCAAAAAATGCTGATCATCGTGGACGGCTTCATCACCACGTCAGCCCTACTCGTCGCAAGCCAAATGACACCTGCCGTGCTGGACTACTGCGTGTACTCGCATCTCTCGCATGAAGCAGGACACCGCGCCGTGCTCGCGCATCTCAAAGCCGATCCGCACTTGCAACTCGATCTGCGCCTTGGTGAAGGTACAGGCGCAGCGCTGGCGTATCCACTCGTTGTAGCCGCGGCGGCATTTCTAAACGACATGGCCTCGTTTGCTAGCGCCGGCGTGAGCGAAAAATCGACTTAAAAAATGCTACAAACTCTCAATCGCTGGCGTATCGAGCTGTTAGGTGCAATCGGCTTCTTCACACGCATTCCTGTCACGGGTGAGGCACTGCGTTCGAATCTCAATCAATCCGCCAAATTTTTCCCGTTAGTAGGCTTGCTAGTTGGCGGCCTATCGGCCTTGGTGCTGTGGGCGGCGATGGAGGTGTTCCCGCTGCGCGTCGCGATTG
>JANPAY010000022.1:0-2890 GCA_031430155.1 Comamonadaceae bacterium | reverse complement strand
CGACCTTTGACCTTGCCAAGCCCTGTTCCTAGCGAGCAATCGAAGCGCTCGTAAATGACCTTACGGATCGCGTCTGCATCCACGCCCACGGGTGTAATGACGCCCGTGAGCACGGGGGAATAGACAGATGCGTCCGCGCATTGAATCGGCAAGCCCCATGCGTTGACGGCTGCTCGCACTCCCGCCGCCCAGCGCTGATGACGTGCAAAGGTCGCCGCCAGTCCTGCCGTCGCGTCTTTACCCAAAATCATGTTGAGCGCTTCGTGGAGGCCGTAGAGCAAATTGGTGTTGGGGGTGTACGGATAGTAGCCCGTTTTGTTCATCTCGATGATTTCATCCCACGCCCAAAATGCCTTGGGCAAGGTTGCTTTTTTACTGGCTTCCAAAGCTTTTTGTGATACGGCGTTAAAGCTAATCCCAGGTGGCAGCATCAAGCCTTTTTGCGAGCCGCTCACGGTCACGTCCACACCCCAAGCGTCGTGCTGATAGTCCGCGCAGGCCAAGCCAGATATGGTGTCCACAAGGAGCAATGCTGGGTGTTTTGCCGCGTCGATGGCACGGCGCACGGCGGCAATGTCACTGGTCACGCCTGTTGATGTTTCGTTGTGTACCACGCACACGGCGTGGATGCTGTGCGAGGTGTCAGCCTTGAGCCGTGCTTCAATCAAGTCGGCTTGCACGCCACTCCGCCAGTTATTGGGCAGTCCTGTCTCGGCGCAAGTACCTTCTTTAGCGATGATCTCTGCTTTTAAACCAAGGCGCGTGGCGAGGCGCTGCCAGAGCCATGCGAAGTGCCCTGTTTCATACATCAGCAAATGGTCGCCTGGGCTGCAGACGTTCGCCAGTGCGGCTTCCCAAGCACCCGTGCCTGATGCGGGGTAGATCACCACGGGCTGTGTGGTTTGAAAAATTTGCTGGATGCCTTTGAGTAATTTCAATCCCAGCACACCAAACTCAGGACCACGGTGGTCGATGGTGGGCAAGCTCATGGCGCGCAAAATGCGGTCGGGCACGGGCGAGGGGCCTGGGATTTGCAAAAAGTGATGACCCGTGGGGTGCGCGTTCAAGATGGTAGAGAGTGCGGGCATGACAGTCAATCTAAAAAAGCGAAGCAACCTGCTTCAAAATAGGCTGATTGCATTTTGCATAGTTAAGAACTAAATGATTGCCCATACTGACACATCCAAGACATTAGAGAAAGAACTCATCGCTCACACGAGCGGCGAAGTTTTATTCACCGCTGGCGACCGCGCACGCTACGCGACCGACGCTTCGATCTACCAAGAAACGCCCATTGGCGTGTTCGTTCCCAAAACAGATGCTGACGTAGAAGCCGCGCTGGGCGTGGCTCGTGGGCTGGGTGTGCCGCTAGTGGCACGTGGCGGTGGCACGTCGCAGTGCGGGCAAACCGTGGGGGCAGGGTTGGTGATTGACTACAGCAAATATTTGCGTCACGTCACAAACTTGGATTTAGAGAATCGACTTGTCACGGTGCAGCCTGGCATGGTGTTAGATCACTTAAACGCACAGCTCAAACCGCATGGACTTTGGTATCCCGTCGATGTCTCCACCAGCGCGCAGGCCACGCTGGGCGGAATGGCGGGGAATAACTCCTGCGGCTCGCGCTCTATCAAATACGGCAACATGGTGCACAACGTGGAAGGCCTCACCATGCTGACGGCAGCGGGTGAGCATTTAAATTTGGGACGCTTCGATCAAGCCTCAAACCGTGAGCGAGCACTTGGCGAATTCGTGCAAAAACTGGCCTTGGATTTAAAACCCGAGATTGAAGCGAACTGGCCTAAAGTGCTGCGTCGGGTAGCGGGCTACAACTTGGATGTGTTCCATCCGATGTCTGAGCGTCCGTACACCACGGACGGTTCAGTCAATCTCGCGCACTTACTCATCGGCTCGGAAGGCACGCTGGGATTGACAAAGAGTCTCACGCTGCGTTTGTCTGAGCTACCCAAAGCCAAAGTTTTAGGCGTGGTCAACTTTGATAGTTTTTACAAAGCGATGGACACGGCGCAGCACATCGTGAAGCTGGGATCGGATGGATTTTTGACGGCAGTGGAACTGGTCGATCGCACCATGTTGGACTTGGCGCTGGAGAACCCTGCCTTTGCGCCCACGATTCGCACGGCTTTGGCAAACCCAAGCGCAACAACGCCAGCAGCGGTATTGCTGGTCGAATTTGCAGGCGGCAATAAAGCTGACTTGCTGCCCAAGATGCGCCAGCTAGTCGAGTTGATGGGCGATCTTGGGATGCCCCATTCCGTCGTTGAAATGACGGATGAAGCACCGCAAAAGAATCTGTGGGAAGTGCGTAAAGCAGGACTCAACATCATGATGAGCCTCAAGGGCGACGGCAAGCCCGTGAGCTTTATCGAGGATTGCGCGGTGCCACTAGAGTCGCTCGCCGAATACACGCAGGCGCTCACCGAAGTGTTTGCCAAATATGGCTCGCGCGGCACGTGGTACGCGCATGCATCGGTAGGGACGCTGCATGTGCGCCCGATTTTGGACATGCGGCGCGATGGCGGACTCAAGATGCGGGCGATGGCGGAAGAAGCATCAGAGCTCGTTCGCAAGTTCAAAGGCGCGTACAGCGGCGAGCACGGCGATGGTCTGTGCCGTGGCGAGTGGATTGAGTGGCAGTTTGGTAGCAAGATTAACGATGCGTTCAAAGCCATCAAGCAGCATCTTGATCCGACGAGTTTGCTGTGCCCTGGGCGGATGGTGTCAACGCCCGAGCATCCAATTCCGAAGATGGAAAGCCCTAGTTTGCTGAGGTTTAAGCCGCAGACCCCTTTGTCGCTTCGCGACATTTCCCCTACTGCGCAGGGGCAAACGAATACCAGTAACTCGGACTTAGTTCTCCCCTATGCAA
>JANPAY010000021.1:0-2440 GCA_031430155.1 Comamonadaceae bacterium | reverse complement strand
TGACGTGGTGCTCTTTGGCGAGAGCTATTCGGAGGCATCTTTGCACGCCCAAAAACTCCAAGCGCAAAAAGGACTGACGTTTATCCACCCATTCGATGACCCTGACGTGATTGCGGGTCAAGGCACGATTGGACTTGAGATCTTGCGTCAAATGCAAAGCGCACCTTCTAAAAAACTAGACGCCGTATTTGTCGCGATTGGAGGTGGTGGTTTGATTTCGGGCGTCGCCAATTGCATCAAAGCGATTGACCCTAGCATCCGCGTGATTGGTGTGCAAATGAATGATTCCGACGCCATGATGCAGTCGGTCGCGGCAGGCAAGCGCGTGACATTACCCGACGTGGGGTTGTTCTCGGACGGCACTGCGGTCAAGTTAGTTGGCGAAGAAACTTTCCGCGTTGCCAGTAGCGGCTTGGTGGATGAATTTATGACCGTCGATACCGACGCGGTGTGCGCGGCGATTAAAGACATCTACGTGGACACGCGCTCGATTGTTGAACCCGCAGGCGCGCTGGCTGTTGCTGCTATCAAGCAATATGCTGCTGCTCGAAAATCTAAAAAGAGTGAAACCTACGCCGCGATTTTGTGCGGTGCGAACATGAACTTTGATCGCCTGCGCTTTGTCGCCGAACGCGCCGATGTGGGCGAGCACAAAGAAGCCGTTTTTGCTGTCACCGTCCCCGAAGAGCGAGGTAGCTTTAAGCGGTTTTGCACGTTGGTGGGTGCGGGGCGCAGCATCACCGAATTTAATTACCGCATGTCGGATGCAAAAGTCGCGCATGTGTTTGTGGGCTTATCAACTAGCACGGCAGACGAGTCGAAAAAAATCGCCAAAGCCTTATCCACTGAGGGCTTCAAGGCGATTGACCTCACGCATGACGAACTGGCAAAGGAGCATATTCGGTACATGGTCGGCGGGGCATCTAGCTTGGCGGTGGACGAGCGCGTACTGCGTTTCACTTTCCCCGAGCGCCCAGGTGCCTTGCTGAAGTTTTTAAGCGCGATGCAGCCTAGTTGGAATATCAGCTTATTCCATTACCGCAATCAAGGCGCGGATTACGGTCGAATTTTGGTAGGCATTCAAGTGCCTAAAAAAGAATCGAAGGCGTTTGACGCCTTCCTTAAAAACTTGGGTTATCCCTTTGTCGAAGAAACTGACAACCCCGCGTATCGGCTTTTTTTACAAAGCTAATTTTTGTTTGGTAGCTCTAGCGTAAAGGCGGCTGCACCATTGGTCCCGATGGATGCGCTGCGAGCCGCAACGGCAGTGACTTCCAAGCCGTCCTCAATGGCAGAGCCCACGGAATAAGGCTTAGCGGGCTTACCATCGACAGATATCAAAGCCGCACCGCGCGTCGCTCCTACGGCTAGTACGCCCTGCAATTGAAGGCGTGCTTGCAGCGCTGACATAGCGCCTGCTGCGGTGGGTGCTACTGGATTTTTTGCGCCAAGTGCCATAGCGACTTGAGGCGTAAGGTTTGGCTCTTGAGTAGAACTCGCCCGTGCAGCAGGTTTTGTGTTTGCGTTACTGCTGTCATTCACATCTGCATTCACGTTTTGCAAAATCCAAAACGCAGCGCTGCCAGCGGCTAAAGCCCAAAGCAAAAAAGTGGTGAGGCGAACTGTCCAAAATGGAAGCAAGGAAGAAGGCATGGGAGGATTATCATTCAGCTATGAAAAACTTAAATATAAAGCGCGGCTTCACCTTAATCGAACTGATGGTGGTGTTGGTCATTCTTGGCATTTTGGCTGTGCTGGTTGTGCCCAATGTGCTAGACCGTGCGGACGATGCGCGATCCACCGCCGCCAAAACCGATATTGCCAATCTCACGCAGGCTTTGAAGCTCTATAAGTTAGATAACCAGCGTTATCCAGGCGCAGATCAAGGTTTGCTGGCGCTAGTGGCAAAACCAACGGCTGGACAAATTCCCGTGACATGGCGGCCCTATATCGACAAACTGCCGCAAGACCCGTGGGGCAAGCCTTATCAGTATTTAAACCCAGGTATCAAGGGCGAAATTGATGTGATGTCTTTTGGCGCTGACGGTGTGCCTGGCGGTGAAGGCAAAAACGCGGATATTGGATCTTGGCAGTAAGGATCGTGGCCCTCAACAAAATTCGCGGCTTTACGCTTTTAGAGCTACTCGTCGTCATCGCCGTGATTGCGCTAGGCACAGCCGGCGTGGCTTTGGCGATGCGGGATTCGGGACAAGCCAGCATAGAGCGCGAGGCGCTTCGGCTCTCGGCCTTGCTGGATGCGGCTCGCAGCCAATCACGGGCTTTTGGCGTCATGGTGACTTGGGAAGCGGTGCAGGATGACTCCGCGCTGCCCGTCATGCGCTGGCGCGGTCTGCGTAGCAAAGAGCCGCTGCCAACTCAGTGGCTAGACGCGCAAACGCGTGTCATCGCAAGAGCACCGCTCGTGCTGGGTCCTGATCCC
>JANPAY010000020.1:0-6563 GCA_031430155.1 Comamonadaceae bacterium | reverse complement strand
GGGCTCTTCATGGTGCACATTCCTTACCGTGGCAGTGCACCTGCATTTACCGACCTGATGGCAGGCCAAGTGCAATTTATGGCCGAGAGCATTCCGCAAGCTGCCAACTATCACAAGCAAGGCAAAGTACGCGCCCTCGCTGTGACGAGCCGCGAGCGCAATCCCGCGCTGCCAGATGTGCCAACGGTTATCGAGAGTGGCATCAAGGGCTTCGAGGTGGTCGGCTTCTATGGCTTTCTAGCGCCCGCAGGCACACCCAAAGATGTCGTCGCCAAACTCAGCGATGCGTTTAAGCAGGTACTCAACAATCCAGAAGTCAAAACCCGCATGGTCAGCCAAGGGGCTGATCCTGCATTTTTGGGCAGCGATGACTTTGCAAAATTTTTAGCCAGCGAAACACCCCGCTGGGCCGCAGCGGTTAAGGCTTCTGGCGCTAGGATGGATTGAGGAATGACAACAGCGATTGAGCAGCTAAACGGAATTAAAACCAAACTAGCGCAACTTCAAGCAGATGAGATTCGCACCACAGAACTAACCGATGCCGCGCGAGCCTCTCTGGTATTGGCCTCCAGCCTGCCGCCTCAGTTTGGCGAAGTGCTAAATAACATCCTTGACCGGCTCGAATCCAGCGCCTTATTTACCGAAGAGAGCTGCTCGTTTAGTCAAACGGGATTGCTTGAGAACTTAGAGGTTTGGATTGAGAAAGCGCAATTGCGTATGGCTGCACCGATTAAATAGTGCCCCAGCACATCACGCCAGTTCTTCAAGGCCACAGCTAAGGAGATAGTTGAATGTCCCATCAAAGAATTGATCTTTTCTTGTAGCATCATCGCTAACACCTCGCGGTACAAAGACCACCATACCCTGCCGTGCTCGCGTCAAAAGTACCCTGTAAGCATTTTCAAGATACCGTTTTTGTTCTTTCTGTTGCCGTTGTTTCCAGCTCATGCCTGTAAATTTCCAATGTGTAAATTCACCATTGATAAATCGATAGTCAGCATCCCAGCAGACGAGGCACCAATCAAGCTCTAGACCTTGAATGTCAAACTCTGTGGCAACATCTTCCAGAAAATGGCATGAGCGAATATCGTCTTGATCATTCAAAAACCAATCAGCAGCTGAGATACGATTTTTTACAAAAACCCCCTCTGGCTTTAAACGGATAGCCCCAGACGATGCGATGAGGCCCTTGGTTTCGTTAGCTCGGCTTTGTTTTTTTATCCAGTCTTTGGCTTTTTTCAAATCGCGTGTGATCTTTACCGGAAAGTTAAGCCGGAACTCCTGATAAAGAGCGTGTGCCTGCTCCGGTTGATCGTGAATAACGTAATGCACCATATGCGACAATCTGTCCGCTCTAAAGGAGCGCATGCTTGTGGCCAGATGCAGACTCGGATTCGACTTTGCCAATGGCAAAACGTTAAATTCAATATTACGGCCGGCGTACTCTATTTGCACCAGCTTGTCTGAGTAATGCACATCCCATTCTCCAAAACTGTGTTCAAGCGCATCCACCCAGCCCTGCAATCCAGCCTCCCCCGTATTTAGCTCTTGACCACCACCAATCAAAGCAACAATGACACACCAGTCCTTGTGTCGATCCATAACGCCAATTAAAAACTCAGGCTCAGACTGTGTAAAAGTTTTTTGATTGCGTTTTTGAGTCATGAACTTTTGAGTACTCTCTAAGTTCCAAGCTCTTTGAGCCTCATCAAAAATAACGACACGTTCGGGAGGCGGCTGAAGGAGATTCTTTAAAGACTCATCACGAAATTTATGAATATTTTGAATCTTTGCTTCGGCACTTCTCAGCGCATCTGCTTTGGTTTTGTGCGAGCGCCTAACAACACTGTCGCGCGCAAGCGCTTCAGTCAATACCTCTACTAACGGCCCGTTACCCGACAAAAATACCGCGTGTTCGTCTTGCTCCAACTTTGTACTGGATGTTGCAATGTTGAGTCCGACTAATGTTTTCCCTGCACCAGGTACTCCAGTGACAAAACAAATTGCTTTACGACTATTTAAGCGTGCCTCGTGAATGATGCGTTGAATCGCAAGCGAGGTGACATTAAGATTTTGTGAGCCTGCATCATTACGAGCAATATCAACCACCGCGTGGTCAGCGTAAAGTGCAGTTGCAGCCTCAATAATTGTGGGAGTTGGCTTATAAGATGATGCTTCCCAAGCTTGCGCATCGATCATCGACTTTGAGGTAATTTGCGCTAGACAGCTACGGATGATTTGATGAAAATTGTGTTGATTCGCACATATTGGCTCGTACACGTAATCAATTGGTATCGATAAGGCAATCGGCAAATTGGGGGCTTCGGTTGCCAACAATATTGGCACCAGCACCTTGTCATGACTACCCTCATGAAAATGGTGTAAATCGATTGCATATCCATGCGTTTGTCGTAGATCTGCCGGCAGATAATGTTGAGCCCCAACCTTAAATTCAATAACGAATAAGACATCATTCAAAATTAATACGATGTCTGCTCGTCGTCCCATTCGAGGAATTTGCACTTCAAAATATATATAACCAGACGAATATGAAGCTAACGAAATCTTTAATATTTCAATCTGCCTCACCCAAGCACTAGTTTGCAAAAACTCTAGGTTTTGAGAATGGTGTTGGGCAATTTTTCCGATAATCGAGTCCGTTGATTCAGTCAAAAAATTGGGCAAAGAGCTTACATAAAAGGAGCGGCTCGACATTACGGCTCCATGTGGCTAAAAAATAGCTCTGCGACTGGAAGATTCATGGCACGCGCCAACCGATAAATATTCGCCAGCCCCACGTTACGCACCCCGCGCTCAATGCCGCTAATGTATGTACGGTCAAGTTCAGCAAGTAAGCCCAAAGCTTCTTGACTCAGATTGTTTTGAGTTCTTAAGGATTTGAGCCGCCGTCCGAACTCAATCAAATCATTATTGGGCATACTTATCTCCTTCTATGGGTAGAAGGAGATGATCTTTAATTGAGACTTATTAGTCTACGGACTATGAGTCACAAATCAATAGGTGACAGTAGCAAAAGTCCTGCGGTCCGGCTAGCTCTTAGGCTTTACCAATCTCAACACCAGCTCAGCTTCTCACTCACCATCCTCAAAGATATATTTGATGTACTCGCCCCTTAGAATCCATCCCATGAAATTACTCCTCGACTTCCTCCCTATCGTGCTGTTCTTTGGCGCTTACAAAATGTACGGCGTTTACGTGGCTACGGGCGTTTTGATGGCTGCCACCGCTCTACAGATGGCATACATCTACTTCAAAGAGGGACGCTTGGAGACCATGCAGAAGGTCACGCTGGCGATGATTTTGGTATTTGGCGCTCTCACCATTGGTCTGCATGACGACAGGTTTATCAAGTGGAAACCTACTTTTTTATACGCTGGCATGGCGATTGGCTTGGCTGTGGCGCTCTGGATTTATAAAAAGAATTTCTTACACTTGCTACTGGGTAAACAGCTCACACTACCCATGTCTGTTTGGATGAATTTAAATGTCGCCTGGATTGCTTATTGCGTCTTCATGTCGGCAGTCAACGGTTTTGTTGCCGCTTTTTACAGCACGGACGATTGGGTGAACTTTAAGCTTTGGGGCTACATCTTCCCCGTCGTGTTTTTAGCCGCGCAGGCGCTCTACATTGCCAAACATGTTGAAAAGTCAGACGAATGAGCGATTTGAGTTTGGCAATCACCGCTGAGAACATTAGACAAACGCTGCAAACGGCTTTGCAACCTACGCGGCTAGAAGTGATTGATGAGAGTTATCAGCACGCGGGGCACGTGGGCGCCAACGATTCTGGCGTGGGAACACACTTTCGCGTTCGGATAGCTTCGCCTTTCTTTACGAATCTCACCCGCGTTAAGCAGCATCGCCTTGTGTATGATTCGCTTCGTCCCTATTTAGACCAAGGCTTGCATGCCTTAGCCATTGAAACGAATTTTTAAATAATCTTATTTTGCAACCCTAGGAAAACCATGAAGACAAAACTTCAAACTCTTGCAGCGATCACTCTGATCGCGATCAGCGGCGCAGCAAGCGCTCAAAACGTGGCGATCGTCAATGGCAAAGCCGTGCCTAAAGCACGTGTAGAAGCGCTCATCACCATGGCAACCGCTCAGGCTAAAGCACAGGGGCAGCAACTGCCGCCTAACTTTGAGCTGCAAGCTAAAGATGAAGTCATTACCCGTGAAATTTTTATGCAAGAAGCCGCCAAACGCAGCTTGGACGCTAGTGATGATTTCAAAACACAAATGGAGTTGGCTCGCCAGTCCATTTTGATTCGTGCTTTGATTGAAGACGAAAAGAAAAAAAGCAGCGTAACCGATGCTGAAATCAAAGCCGAATACGACAAATATGCCAAAGAAAACGGCGGCAAGGAATACAAAGCACGTCACATCTTGGTAGAGAAAGAAGAAACCGCCAAAGCCATCATTGCGCAACTCAAAAAAGGCGGCAAATTTGAAGATATCGCTAAGAAGCAGTCCAAAGACACGGGCTCTGGCGCCAATGGCGGTGACTTAGATTGGGCAAATGCCGCTAGCTACGTCAAAGAGTTTTCGGACGCCATGGTGGCGTTGACAAAAGGCAAGACGACCGAAGCCCCAGTCAAGTCACAATTTGGTTATCACGTGATCCGACTAGAGGATGTACGTGAGGCAAAGTTGCCGTCCATGGATGATGTCAAGCCGCAAATCAAACAACAGCTTGAGCAGCAAAAAATAGCGAAGTTTCAAGAAGACTTACGCAAGTCTGCAAAGGTAGAGTAAGCCAATCAAAACGGGCTGGTGCAGCATGTAGTAGCGCAGGCTGTACTTACCTAAAACGGCTAAAGGTCTAAACAAGGGATTGAGCACCATGCTTGATCCCTTTTTCTTTGCCTTTTTTACTTTCAATCCAAACGTATAACCAAAGCACACGACAGCTAGCCATGGCAAGATCGGCACATAGTCCTCGGTTACGGGCTTTTGTGAAATTAAACCCAGCACATTCCAAGGCGCACTATTCGCGATGAAGGGCGGGTAAACAAACAGCAGCAAGCACCCCACGCCCACCAGCCAGAGCCATTGCCCAAGAGGTTTAAGGATCCACAGCAGCAGCAGCATCACGGCAATGCCGTGCAGCACGCCAAAGTAAATAAAGCTCTTGGGATACATCACATAAGAGCTAGACGTGACGAGCATGGCACAAAGCGCAATTTGCAACCATCGCTTCCAAGAGAAATGCGCCACCAAAGCCTGCGACCAGCCCGCGCAAAACAAAAACAAGCTAACGATACAGCTACGTTGCCACGTCCAAATAGGGTTGGTATAAAAATCTTGGTGAATCCACCCAAAATGATTCAAATCGAAAGAAAAATGAAAAATAGTCATCCAGACCATGGCCAAGCCGCGCAACGCATCCAGTAGGGGCAATCGATCTGTCTTCATGCACCTACGATAGCCGATAATCAGAGGTTATGGAAAACAAGAGCAAAACTGCAACGCCAATCTCCCCAGTGGAAGACATTGTGCTTGACATGGCCGCAGGCCGCATCGTTATTTTGGTGGACGAAGAAGACCGCGAAAACGAAGGTGATTTGGTTCTGGCCGCTGATCACGTCACTCCCGAGGCGATTAACTTCATGGCCAAGTATGGTCGTGGCTTAATTTGCCTCACCCTGAATCGTGAGCGCTGCGAAGCACTCAAGCTGCCGCCCATGGTACCTAAAAATGGCGGCAAATACAGCACAGCGTTTACCGTCTCCATCGAAGCCGCTAGCGGCGTGACAACAGGCATCTCTGCCGCCGACCGTGCCCGCACTGTGCAAGCGGCCGTCGCCAAAGGCGCAATGGCGACCGATCTTATTCAGCCTGGGCATATCTTCCCACTGCAAGCTGTCGATGGCGGCGTGTTGATGCGTGCGGGTCATACCGAAGCGGGTTGTGACTTGGCCAGCATGGCTGGCTGCTCGCCCGCCTCAGTGATTTGCGAAATCATGAAGGACGATGGCGAAATGGCACGTCTGCCTGATTTGCAAATTTTTGCAGCCGAGCATGGGCTCAAAATCGGCACCATTGCTGACCTCATCGCCTACCGCAGCCGTACCGAGACCTTGGTTGAACGCCGAGCCACACGCCAACTCAAAACCGCTTGGGGTGAGTTCACGGCGCATGCGTATGTCGACGCACCGAGTCAATCACTGCATTTGGCACTGGTGAAGGGCGCATGGGATAAGGCCTCCAGCGTGCTAGCCCGTGTCCACGAGCCGCTGTCTTTGATGGATGTACTAGAGGTAGATCGCACTTCGCACTCATGGAGCCTGAACGCAACGCTCTCGCATATTGCTGAAGCGGGCGCGGGCGTGGTGGTGCTACTCAACTGCGGAGAAATTAGCTCAGCCCTGCTGGCTGAATTTGAACACATCAATGGCCTGCAGGCCAAGCCACATGTGGCCTCTAGCAGTGCCATGGATCTACGTACTTATGGCATTGGCGCACAAATTTTGCGCGACTGCGGTGTGCAAAAAATGACCCTGATGGCCAGTCCACGCCGCATGCCCAGCATGACGGGCT
>JANPAY010000019.1:0-21376 GCA_031430155.1 Comamonadaceae bacterium | reverse complement strand
GCGGCGGTGGAAGGCTCGTATCGCTTTTTGCGCCGTGTGTGGAACTTCGCGCAAAAGAATAAGGACGCGATTACGTTTGGTTTATCGCTGGATGTGTCCAAGCCCGTTGATTTTTCAGTTGATGCCAAGACGCTGCGCCGCGAAACGCATACGATTTTGAAGCAAGTCAATTTCGATTACGAGCGTATGCAATACAACACAGTGGTGTCGGGCGCGATGAAGATGCTCAATACGCTGGAAGATGGCTCGCAAGCCTTGCTGGATAAGGCTTCCAACAGCTATCAATCGAATGCTGCAGTGCTTGCAGAGTGTGTCGCTATCTTGCTGCGTGCGCTCTACCCTGCGTGCCCCCACCTCGCGTTCCAATTGTGGGACGAGCTGGGCTATGTTCCTTGCGCAGGCGATTTGCTGGATGCCTCATGGCCTGAAGTGGATGAGTCAGCGCTCGTGCGCGACGAGTTAGAGCTCATGCTGCAAATCAACGGCAAACTGCGCGGTTCCATCACAGTTCCAGCATCGGCGGATAAAGCTGCGATTGAAGCTGCGGCTCTGGCAACGGAGGCGTTCATTAAACAAGCTGCTGGCGCTGCGCCTAAAAAGGTGATTGTTGTGCCTGGACGCTTGGTTAATATCGTGGTTTAACTGGTTTATGAATACACAACGCCGCTCGCTACTTACCGCTCTATCAGTCACCAGCATGCTTTCCGCTTGCGGCTTCCAGCTGCGTGGTAAGGCATCTTTTGGCTATGTATTCCAAACATTGTTTAGCGGCTTTACACCCAATTCTCCTATCGGTGCGGACTTTAAACGGCAAGCCACAGGGCCAGGTTTGACGGTGATGGATGACCCAGCAAGCGCTAATGCGGCGCAAGTGGTGCTACGTATTCATCTAGAGCAGCGAGAGCGTGTAGTGGTGGGTACAGGTGTGAGCGGGCAAGTCAACGCTGTGCAATTACGAGTTCGCTTGCGTTTTTCGCTTTTCACGACGCAAGGCAAAACTTTATTGGATGAAGTGGAAATTTTGCAAGAGCGCGAGCAAAGCTATTCGGAGTCCGCAGCACTGGCAAAAGAGGCTGAAGAACAATTGCTTTACCGCGATATGCAGCAAGATATTGTGCAGCAATTGATGCGTCGCTTGTCGGCTGTCAAATCGCTCTAGACCTTATGCAGATTGGCTTTCCGGCGCTTGGCGCGCATCTACAAAAGGGACTCAAATCACTGTATACCTTCCACGGTGACGAAGCACTTTTGCAGCAAGAAGCGATGGATGTGACTCGCCAAACGGCACGCAGTCAAGGTTTTACGGAGCGCTCTAGCTATGTGGCGCAAGGTGCCAACTTTGATTGGGCTGAGGTGATGAATGCAGGTCAATCCATGGGTTTGTTTGGCGATAAACAAATCATCGAAATTCGCATCCCTACGGGCAAACCTGGCAAAGAAGGTAGCGCGGCGCTGCAAAGAATCGCTGAACTCTCTGAGGGTAACGATGCGGTTTTGACTTTGATTGCGTTGCCGCGCTTGGATAAGGCGACGCAAAGCAGCGCGTGGTTTGCTGCGCTGGATAGCTTTGGCGTGACGATCAAGATTGACCCTGTGGAGCGTGGTGCGCTGCCACAGTGGATTGCTCAACGTTTGAACGCGCAAGGCCAACGCGTTCAAACTGGCGCTGAAGGGCAACAAGCACTACAGTTTTTTGCGGATCGCGTGGAAGGCAATTTACTCGCAGCTTTTCAAGAGGTGCAAAAGCTCGCGCTACTTTATCCAGAAGGCGAACTCAGTCTTGCTCAAATCGAGTCTGCCGTGATGAATGTGGCACGCTACGACGTGTTCAAACTGAGCGATGCGGTGTTAGCTGGCAAAGCTGAGCGGACGCAGCGTATGCTGGATGGCTTGCAAGCCGAGGGTGAGGCGGCTGTTTTGGCGCACTGGGCGCTTGCCGAGGATATCCGTGCCATGAAGCGCGTGGTGGATAGCATGAATACTGGCAGGCCTTTAGCCATGGCGCTTCGCGAGAACCGCATTTGGGGTGCCAAAGAAAAGCAGTTTGAACGCATCATGCCAAACGTTCAAATGAGCACGGTGAACAAGCTGCTACAAGCTGCGCATCAGGTCGATGGCGTGGTGAAAGGACTCAAACACGCCGACTGGCCAAGCGAGCCTTGGCAAGCGCTACATCGGCTAGCGCAGATGGTGGTGCGAGTGGCTAAAGCTTAGAAAAATCGGGCTTGCGCTTTTCCATGAACGCACCGAAAGCCTCTTTGGCGGCGGGTTCGCCCAGCATGCGTCCAAAGACGACGGACTCTTCGTCCATGCGTGCGTGCACTGCGTCCATTTGCCCCATCTTCATTAAGCGTTTGGTCTCCATGACCGATGAAAGCGGTTTGGTGGCTAATTTTTTAGCCACAGTTTGCGCGTAGTCGTTCGCCTCGGTGGGTGGTAGCACTTTGTTGACCAGTCCTACTTCCAATGCGGCTTCGGCCATAAACGGTTCGCCTAGCAAGAGCGCCTCAGCAGCTCGGTGGTAGCCCAACATTTGCGGCACTAGCAAGCTAGACGCAGCTTCAGGGACGATGCCTAAATTGACAAACGGCATGGCAAACGCCGCGTTGTCGCCTGCATAGACTAAATCGCAGTGGAATAGCATGGTGGTGCCAATGCCCACGGCGGGTCCGCAGACCGCAGCGATGATGGGTTTGGGGAAGGCGGCAATCCCGTGCAAAAAGCGAAATACGGGCGCTTCGCCGGTCGTGGGCGGGCGGTGCAGAAAGTCAGCGATGTCGTTGCCAGCGCTAAAGATGGTGGCGTGACCTTGGATGACCACCACGCGAACGGTTGTGTCATCTTTGGCTTTGGCTAACAAATCGGCTAGCAGGCCATACATGGCGCTTGTAATTGAATTCTTTTTATCCACGCGGTTGAGCGTCAGCGTCATCACACCGGATTCGATGTGTTCTAGGATGTCGTTCATGTTTGATCTTTCGGTTTGTCTTTTAATTGGAGGGGGTAGATGGACTCACGCGAATCCAAGTCTGCGTTTTGCTAAAAAAGGCAATAGAGCCTCTGACCTCTAATTTTTTACCATCTTCAATAGGTGTTAAGCGTAGCGTGTAGCTAGAACCTTTTTCTGGATCTAGTATCTTGCCGCCATCCCACACATTTTTTTGAGCCACTTTTTTTGCGCCACGTAGGATCTCCATCCCCAAAATAGGCTTATCTTTTCGGTCATCATCACACTTGGTACATACGCGTGTGAGATCAGCGCCAAGTTTTAAAAATTTCACAATTTTTCCAGATAGCACACCCGCTTGCTCTGTCACCATAATTTCTGCTTTCACCTCTTTGGTCTCGTCATCAACGCTGTGCCAAGAGCCAACGGGCGTCATCTGCGCGTGTGAGCTGAGCGTTAAAAAAAATAGAGCTAAAAGATAGATTTTTTTCATTCGGGCGGCCTCGTTTAAATACAGATTAAACCAGAGCCGCTTCGGTATCCATCAATGACTCTGCACCTGTGCGTGCGGTTGCCATCAAGCTTAGCGTCTCGGGCATGAGCTTGGCAAAATAAAAGCGTGCAGTCTCTAGCTTGCCGCGGTAGAACTTAGCGTCACTACTGGAAGCCCCATTGGCTGTGGCCGTCAGAGCAATGTACGCCATGCGGGCAAAGAAGTAACCAAACACCAAGTGGCCTGCCACGCGCAGATATTCGGGCGATGCAGCGCCGACTTCGTTCGCACTTTGCGCCGCGCGCATCCCGATCTCGGTAGTAAAGGCGGTCATTTTTTGACCTAAGTCAGCAAGCGGGGCAATAAACTCTTGCATGTCTTCCGCGTGCATTTCATCGTCTTTGACCTCAGCCACTAATGTTGCAATTTGCTTGCCGAATTTCTTTAAGCTCTCACCGTTATTACCCAGCACTTTGCGTCCCAACAAGTCGAGTGACTGCACCGCATTTGTGCCTTCGTAAATCATGTTGATGCGGTTGTCGCGCACGTATTGCTCCATGCCCCATTCTTTAATAAAGCCGTGCCCGCCAAACACCTGCATGCAGGCGTTGGTAGCAATGTGGCCGTTGTCGGTCAGGAAGGCTTTCACAATTGGAGTGAGCAATGCCACTAGCTCGGCGCTATCGGCACGCACTTGCGGGTCTGGGTGGTTGTGCTCTTTGTCAATTAAGAGTGCGCAATATAAACTCATGGCGCGGCCACCTTCGGCATACGCTTTAGCAGTGAGTAATTGCTTGCGAACATCAGGGTGGACGATGATGGCGTCCGCTGGTTTGTTCAAATCTTTTGGGCCTGTGAGCGAGCGCATTTGGATGCGATCTTTGGCATAAGCCAGTGCGTTTTGATACGCCACTTCTGTCAGGCCTAGCGATTGCATGCCGACGCCAATACGCGCCGCGTTCATCATCACAAACATAGCGGCTAAGCCTTTGTTGGGTTGCCCCACCATCCAGCCACGTGCGCTGTCAATAGAAATCTGGCAAGTCGCGCTGCCATTAATGCCCATCTTGTGCTCGATGCCCGTTACAAAAATTGGGTTGCGTGCGCCAAGTGACCCATCCGTATTCACCAAAAATTTAGGCACTAAAAAAAGACTAATACCTTTGCTGCCAGCGGGGGCATCTGGCAGACGAGCGAGCACCAAGTGCACGATGTTTTCGGCGAAGTCGCTATCGCCACCACTAATAAAAATTTTCGATCCCGTGATGAGATGGCTACCATCCGCTTGAGGCTCAGCTTTTGTGCGCAAGAGGCCAAGATCCGTGCCGCAGTGCGCTTCAGTCAAGCACATTGTGCCCAGCCATTTACCGCTGGTGATGTTGGGCAGGTATTTATCTTTTTGTTCTTCTGTACCATGCGCCTCAATAGCTGCATGCGCGCCGTGCGCCAAACCCGGGTACATAGTCCAAGCTTGGTTCGAGGAATTCATCATTTCGTAAAAGCACTGGTTCAGCACAATCGGCAAACCTTGCCCGCCGTACTCTGGACTGCCCGATAGCGCGGGCCATCCGCCTTCTACATACTTGGCATAGGCTTCTTTCCAGCCTTTGGGTGTCTTGACGCTGTGCGTTGTAAGGTCAAGCGTGCAACCTTCGCGGTCTCCGCTAGCATTGATGGGGAACAGTTCCCCTGCGGTGAACTTGCCACCTTCTTCCAGAACAGCGTTGATAGTATCGGCATCCAAATCTGCATGCTTTGGCATGAGGCTGAATTCTTCGGTGACTTGCAAAAGCTCGTGCATCACAAACTGCATATCGCGTAGGGGCGGGGTATAGGCTGGCATCGGTTAATTTCCTTTTAAATTTTGTAGCGGGTGAGTAGGTTGTCAAACCCAACTTTGGCGCGCTCCATAGAGCGCATAGATTTCAAAAATTTAGCTTCGTAGTGCACTGCCAAGATCAGGCCGTGTATCTCAAACATCATTTGTTTGGGGTCGGTCGCTTTACCTAAATGTCCAGCTTCAACAGCCATGGCTATACAGCGCCGCACAGCGGTCAGCCAAGTTTTCATAGATTGTTCAAGCGCATCACGCACAGGGCCTGAGCGGTCATCAAACTCCACGGCGCCGCTGATAAACAAGCAGCCAGATTGCACTTCGTGCGCGACTTGACTCATCCAATTGGCAAAGAGCGCACGCAGACGCGGCAAACCTCGCTCGATTTGTAGCGTTGGCATAAACACATCGCGCTCGAAACGTATAAAGTATTCGCGAACGACGGAGATTTGCAGCTCCTCACGCGAACCAAAATGCGCAAACACGCCTGACTTGCTCATCTGGGTCACTTCGGCCAGCGCCCCAATGGATAAGCCTTCCAGACCAATTTGCGAGGCCAAGCGCAGTGCAGCATCGACGATGATGGCTTTGGTGTGCTCGGCTTTGGAGGCGGATTTGGAGGATGTCATGGAGCGCGAGTGTAACTGATTAAAAGAACGATCGTGCTATTTTGTGAAATTAAAAAAACCACAAGGAAGCCTCCCTGTGGTTTTTGTGTAACTAGCTAGGCGCTTATAGCTTGAAAGGCACCACCACTTGACGCTGCTCGCCCAGGCCTTCAATGCCAAGGGTCATCACGTCGCCGGCTTTTAAAAACTTAGGTGGTTTCATGCCAAGACCCACGCCTGGAGGCGTGCCCGTGGTGATGATGTCGCCAGGCTCTAACGTCATAAAGGTGCTTAAGTAGCTGACGATCTTTGACACATTAAAAATCATCTTTTTAGTGGTGCCTGTTTGCATGCGCACACCGTTCACATCCAACCACATCGCGCATTTATGGATGTCGGCCATGTCGTCTTTGGTTGCCAACCATGGGCCGATAGGTCCGAACGTGTCGCAACCTTTGCCCTTATCCCACTGTGGGCCGCGCTCCAGTTGGTACTCGCGCTCAGAGACATCGTTTATTAAGCAATAACCCGCCACATAATCCGTGGCCGCTTTTTGTGTCACGTAACGTGCACGGGTGCCGATCACAATGCCTAGCTCAACTTCCCAATCGGTCTTCACTGAGCCTTTAGGCAGCATGACATTGTCATTAGGGCCTTGGATGCAATTGATAGTCTTCATGAACACAACGGGTTCTTTGGGAACTGCCATGCCAGACTCTTCGGCATGGTCATAAAAGTTAAGGCCGATGGCAATGAACTTGCCGACCTTCGCAACTGGGCAGCCCATACGGGGCTTGCCTTTGACGAGGGGTAGGCTATCTGTTTTTAGCTTGGCGATTTTGGCCAAGGCGGCAGGGCTGATGGCTACGCCATCAAAATCTTTGACATGCTTAGACAAATCACGCAGTTTGCCTGTCGCATCAATGAGGCCTGGCTTTTCTTTGCCAACTGCGCCGAAACGTACGAGTTTCATGGTTTTCCTTAGGTGGTGGTGAGATGGTTATTGAGTATGATGATCTTACTATGCGCATCACATCTTTTTTGACTCAAACTCACGGTAAGGGACGATTAGATTGGACGGACTATGTGTCTTACACCTATTTATTCATAGGTCTCTTCACCATGTTCGCGCCGATCGTGT
The DNA here is from genome assembly GCA_031430155.1 of Comamonadaceae bacterium. Lineage (GTDB taxonomy): Bacteria > Pseudomonadota > Gammaproteobacteria > Burkholderiales > Burkholderiaceae_C > JASGCK01. The sequence continues at coordinate 14,353 of JANPAY010000019.1, read as the reverse complement.
GGTTGGTGATGTCGTCATTTAAAACAGAAAGTGCCGTAGCGCAATTTCCGCCGACGTTTTTGCCGTATACACAGCAGTCAGTCAAAGTGATGGGGCACGAGCAGCCACTGCCCCTTTTTCTTACAAAAACACCAGAAGGCGAGCGTCCTATGGCGCAAGTGATGCGCCTAGGTATCGAAGCCACGATGGTCGATCCAGCCAAGCCAGCTGCGCCGCCAATCACGGTGAACATTAAAGATCGCAAGCCGATCAACGAGCTCAAGTTTGCTTTTGAAAACTATACCGAAGTGTTTGGGAAATTTAGCTTTGGCAAGTATTTATTTAATAGCGTATTCATTACGGTGATTGCCACCCTGCTCACGCTCTTGGTGAACTCGATGGCAGCGTTTGCACTGTCCAAATATCAATTCAAAGGACAAAAATTTGTCTTTGGACTCATCATCGCAACGCTCATGATTCCACCCACGATCATTCTTGTGCCCGTATTTTTGGTCATCAACTCGGTGGGGCTGCTCAATAGCTTGTGGGGCGTGATTCTCCCTGCCATTGCCACCCCGACGGGTGTGTTCTTGCTGCGCCAATACATGCTGACTATCCCAGATGAATTGTTAGAAGCTGCACGTATGGATCATGCATCCGAGTGGCGCATTTATTGGAAGATCATTTTGCCCCTCGCCGCGCCAGCCCTTGCTGTGCTTGCTATTTTTTCTGTCATGTGGCGTTGGAACGACTTTTTGCTGCCACTAATCGTGCTCTCAAAATCAGAATTTTTTACATTGCAATTGGCACTCAACTCCTTCCAAGGTGAGCTCAATACGCAGTGGCATTATTTGCTTGCCATGACCGTGATTACCTTGATTCCAATCACCTTGGTGTTTGCCTTTTTACAAAAATATATTACGACCGGCATCGCTGGTGCAGGAGTTAAATAAATGAGCACACTACAACTCAATACTCTTACCAAATCGTTTGGTGACGTGCACGTTATTAAGGGCGTTGACCTTGATGTCACTCACGGTCAGTTCGTCGTGTTTGTTGGTCCTTCGGGTTGTGGCAAATCCACACTGCTGCGCATGATTGCGGGACTAGAGACGACCAGCACGGGTGAAATCAAAATCGACAATGCGGTGGTGAACGATGTGAGTGCTGCCGAGCGTGGCTGCGCGATGGTGTTCCAAAGCTACGCGCTCTATCCGCACATGAGCGTCTACGACAACATGGCGTTTGGACTAGAAAATGCGGGCGTGGCCAAAGCGGCTGTTCGCGAAAAAGTCACTGGCGCGGCAACCCTGCTGCGCCTCACCGAACTGCTGGAGCGCAAGCCCACACAGTTATCTGGCGGGCAGCGCCAGCGCGTCGCAATTGGTCGCGCCATCGTGCGCGAGCCCAAACTCTTTTTGTTTGACGAGCCGCTTTCTAACTTGGATGCTGAGCTGCGCGTCTCGATGCGAGCTGAGCTGCGAGACTTGCACGCACGCCTTGGCTCAACCATGATTTACGTGACGCATGACCAAGTCGAAGCTATGACGTTAGCTGACAAAATCGTCGTTTTACGCGCAGGAAAAATCGAACAAATCGGCACACCCAAGGAGCTTTACGAGCGCCCCATCAACACCTTTGTAGCAGGATTCATCGGCTCCCCGCGGATGAACTTTATTCCGCGTGCTGCCTTGCAGGCTATGCCAGCATTGGCTTCCCAGATTCCTGCTACAGCAACGCAAGTGGGAATTCGTCCTGAGCATTTGCATGTGTTGCCGGCAGGCGAGGTCGGTAATGGCTTGCCCCTCACCATTGCGCAGGCTGAGTACATGGGCGCAACGTCACTCTTGCAAGGTACGCTGTCAGATGGCACTAAGATTGAGGTGATGCAGCAGCATGCCGTGCCAGTGACTCGAGGTGATGTGGTGACGTTGGTGATTGACACCGCAAAGCTACACAGTTTTGATGCGAACGAACAACGTATTTAATTAGAATTTTTAGATGAATGCTTTGCAAGCTTTGCCAGATGTGGCCTTGCGCGGGATGCCCGTAACCTGTGCAGCAATGGCATTGAATGATGGCGCTGAGTTCATCGTGCAATTTTTGGGTGAATCACTCGCCCGCGTCACACTAAAACCTGCGACTGGATTTAAAGAGTCGCGTACATGGGCAGTCAATCCAATGCCCCAAGGGCATGACCCAGAGGCCACATTCGATGTGCCTTGGGAAGGCAGGCCTCGCGAAAGTCTTACTGGGTTTGACCTGCCAAAGGTTACGGCTACCAAGTCATCTTTGAGCACCTCGCGCCTTTGCGTGGACATCCAAACCCATCCGCTACGCCTGATTTGGACGGATACACGAGATCAAAAGCAAATTGCCGCTGACCGCATCACTAGCGGCTATATAACGGAGCAGCGCACAGGACTTGTTCGCCATTATTTAGAGCGCATTGTTGGCAAAGACCACATCGCAGTTGAGAAGCACTATGGGCTTGGCGACAAGACAGGTCCGCTGGATTTAACGGGTCGTCGTCTGCGCACAGGCGGTATGGACTCCATTGGTTTTGACCCAGAGCATGGCGATCCGCTCTACAAACATTGGCCGTTCACGCTCTCACGTACCGCCAGCGGCCAATGGCTGGGGCTTTACTACGACACGCTGGCAACTTGTACGTTTGACTTTGGTTGCGAGCACGACATGTATCACGGCTTTTATCGCTACGCCGAAATTGACGACGGCGATCTTGACTACTACCTCATGGTCGGCGACACACCGGCTGAAGTTATTGCTCAGTGGATGCGCCTGATTGGCGGTACGGCGCGTGTGCCCGCATGGAGCGTGGGCTTTGCGCAAACGGCGATGGGCTTGGCAGATGCGCCTGATGCGCAAAATCAGTTAGACCAATTCATCGACAAAGTTAAATCACATGGGGTGCCGATTAGCTCGTTCCACTACGGCTCGGGCTACTCAACAGGCGTGGGTGCGCGGGGCAAACAGCGCTATGTGTTTACGTGGAATAACGCGAAGTTTCCTGATCCCAAAACGCTCAATCAAAAGTTCAACGCAAACGGAATGCGGCTAGTTGCGAACATCAAACCATGCTTGCTGAGCGATCACCCGGCGTATGAGTTCACGCGGGCTGCGGGGGGCTTTATCACGAATGCCAAGACGGGGCAGCCCATCATCGAACCCTATTGGGATGGCATGGGTTCGCATCTCGATTTCACCAACCGTGCATCCATTGATTGGTGGCAAAAAAACCTTAAAGCACAGGTGCTGGATTACGGCATCGATGTGGGTTGGAACGACAACAACGAGTACGCGATTTTGGATGACAATGCGGTGAGTGGTGGTTTTGGAGCGCGCATTCCTATGCACCGATCCAAACCGCTGCATTCGCTTTTGATGACGCGTGCAACGTATGAGGCACAAAAATCGTATCTCGTGCAAGCCAAGCAGGATGTGGCTTCCCAGCCTATTTATACGGTCTCACGCGCAGGCTCACCCGGCATTCAGCGCTACGCACAAACATGGTCGGGCGATAACACCACCAGCTGGCGCACGCTCAAATGGAACATTCGCACAGGTCTGCAAATGAGTCTGTCGGGCATGTTCAATATTGGTCACGATGTGGGCGGTTTTTATGGTCCGATCCCAAGTCCAGAACTCTTCCTGCGCTGGGTGCAAGCCTGTAGTTTGAATCCACGCATGGTGATGAATTCGTGGAAGACGGACGCCAGTGGCGGGCACTTCAGCAACGTGCCGTGGATGCACCCCGAAGTGACCAAAGATGTGATCGCCGCGATAGAGCTTCGGTACAAACTAATGCCGTATTTGTTAGAGTGCTTCGAGCGTGCAAGCGCCCATCACGAACCCATCATTCGCCCCACGTTCTATGACTTTCCGAATGACGAAGAGTGCTTCAAAGACTCAGACGACTTCATGCTCGGCTCCATATATCTGGTTGCACCCGTAGTAGAAGAGGATGCGAGAACGCGCAGAGTCTATCTGCCAAAATTACCTGCAGGCCAAGTGTGGCGTGACTTTGTGACTGGGGAGTCGTTTGCAGCAGGGCAATATCACACGGTGGATGCGCCACTGGCAAAGTTGCCGTTGTTTAAACGTGCAGACATCTAACCCTTCAATCCACCTTGTGTCAAACCACCCACTACGCGCTCTTGGAAGAACGCGATCAGCAGTGCGATAGGAACAATGGCAACGATGAGTGCTGCACTAATAATGGGCCAAGGGAATGAGAACTCGCCTTGATACAACGTAATCCCCACAGGTGCTGTGCGCATGGCGGCGCTGGAATTGAGTGAAAGTGCTAATAAAAACTCATCCCATGAATTGACGAATGCCAAGATGCCAGCAGTAAAAACACCCGGCGCACTCAGCGGTACAACGACTCGCCATAGTGCGCCAAAGCGGGTGCAGCCATCTAACATCGCGGCGTTTTCTAAGTCTTTTGGGATGCTTTGGAAAAAGCTCACGAGCACCAAAGTGCACACGGGCAAATTTAGGACAATGTAGGGTAGTACCAAAGCGGTGTAGGTGTTGAGCAGGTGAAGCGCCCGCATGGTCTCGAACAGTGGAACCAGTAGTGTGACTAACGGGAACATGCTGCTGGCCACAATGGACGTCAGAATGAGTTGACGATGTTTGAGATTGAGGCGTGCAATCGCATACGCAGCGAAAGACGCAACAATTAGAGTGAAGACGGTGGCAAGACTTGCGACAATCAAACTGTTGCCAAGGTAGGTTAGCAAAGGTTGATCTGTGAAAGCTTGTACGTAGTTTTGAACGGTCAAGTGTTCAGGCCAGTAGGTAATCGGCTTTTTTACTAACTCGACCTCGCGTTTGAGGGACGTGAGCAGTATCCAAAGCGCAGGGAAAAATCCATTAAAAATAATAATCGCTGCAGCCACCCAGCGCAAACGTTTGGCTGTCCACAGCTCGCCCATCATGCCGTTCTACCGATCCGTCTAAGATAAAAAGAAGTCACACACAGCGAGAGCAAAAACATGCAAACGGCTAGCGTGGAGCCATAGCCCACATCTAAGTAGTCGATGGTGGTTTTGTGTATCAACATCGCCAAAGTCTCGGTAGCATCACCTGGCCCTCCCTTGGTCATGGTGTACGGTATATCAAAAGTTTGCAGCGCCGTAATAGTTCTAAAGATGAGCGCCACAATGATACTGGGCATGAGCATGGGCAGAGTGATATGCACAAACTGTAGCCACTTCGATGCACCATCTACTTCAGCTGCTTCATAGAGAGACTTAGGAATCATCTGTAACCCAGCCAGCAGTATCAGCGCCATAAAAGAGCTGGTTTTCCAAATGATGGTGAGGCAAATGGCAGCAAACGCCCAATTGGGTTTTAGCAGCCACATCGTTTGCTGATCGGCAACGTAGTCACTGAACGTGATCCTGCGAATCACATCGTTGATCACGCCATATTCAGTGTGAAAGAACCAGGCAAAAATCAGCCCCGCAAAACTCAGGGGTAACGCCCAAGGCAAGAGCAGCGATAAACGCACGGGCCATTGATGCTTGAATGGCAAGTTAGCTAATAATGCCATCCCAAGGCCAAGGATCAAAGCGCCTGGGACGGTGATAAGCGTGATGAGCCCCGTGTTCGTGAGCGCGTTCCAAAACTGTTTATCAGCCCATACATCTTTATAGTTATCCCATAGTACAAACTTAATTTGACCCGCACCTCCACTGAGCCGCAAGTCAAAAAAGCTGTTGTAGATTAAACGCCCAACTGGGTAGACAACGATGAGCGCTAGCAACAAAAACGCCGGCGCTAATAGTATGAGCGCCAGCGTTTTGTCTGAGGGATCGCGCAATTTAGTAAAAAGCACTAGCGTCTCTGATCTTTATTTAGCGTTATTTCATCAAACGACCAACACGGCTATCAATCTCATCGACGCCGTCTTTAGTCGATTTGGTGCGTGCCAGCATAGCGCTTGTGGTGGTTCGAACGATATCGCTGACTTGTCCGTATTGGGTACTAATGGGACGAGCTTGACCCGCCACCACGACCGCTGCCGCGTCTTTAAACCAGGGGGCTTGCTTGAGCACATCGGCATCGGTGTAGATATTGGCGTAAGTTGGTAGCAATGATCCTTCAACAGCCAAAAATTTGCTTGCGGCTGGTGCGCTTAAAAATTTCACTAAGTTAGCAGAGGCCGCTTTGTTTTTAGAAAATGCGCTAACGGCCCATTGCCAGCCACCAACGCAAGTCGCGCTTTTGCCACCCGCCATGGCGGGTAGTGGAATGACGCCGACTTTGCCCTTGATTTGAGTGTCTGCGTCGTCTTTAAATCGATCCCACGCAAAGCCCCAATTGATGGCAAATACAGCTTGACCTGCTTTAAATTCGTTCACAGTCACTGGGGTCGTCACTTCGGCAATATTCTTTTTCATCACCCCTTCGTCCACCATTTTGAGCCACATGTCCATGCCTTTGACCGCAGCGGTTTTGTCTAACGTCAGTTTGCCATTTGAATCGTTAAAGGCTTTGCCTTGACTCCAGTAGGGCAGAAGGAATGTACAGACAGCACCTTCAATGGGGGCGCCCTGAATGGAAAGTCCTTGTAAATTTGGATTAGCCGCTTTCTCGCCCGCTTGCACTTTTTTAGCGCCTGCTACTAATTCGTCCCAAGTTTTTGGCTCTTTCACACCGTATTTCTCTAGCAAATCCTTGCGGTAATACATAAACATAGAGTCTGCAAAAGCGGGCATGGCCGCCACTTTGCCATTGACGACATTGGCACTGCTGTACACAGGCAAATAAGGCTTCAGCGCGGCTGTACCGCCCACATACGCATCCAAAGGCTCTAGCCAACCAGCGCTAAAGTACTGAGCTGGATTAACGATGTCGATCATGTAGATGTCAATCGCGGCGTCTTTGGCATTTAGTGTTGTGCTGAGGTATTGGCGCTGGAGTTCGGACGTTGCGCCGCCTGTTTCAATATCAATTTTGACCCCGGGATTAGCTGCTTGATATTGATCAAACAACTTGCGCATTAGGTCGGGGCGCTGATTCGTGCCGCCCGAAAAGACGCGCAAATTTTGCGCGAGCGTAGCGGCGCTACTGAGTGCCAACGTCAAAGCTATGGCAAGATGAAGTGAACGATGTTTCATATTAAGTCTCCTGTAGTAGATTTAAAAAAGTGTAGTTTGCTTGTCGGCAAAAACACATCCAGAGAACCCCCCAAAGGGCTCTTGAAGCTGGCGGGGGCACGAACGATGATTTCCGTCTCATCGACGCAAACGGTGAGTAAGGTCTCTGCACCTAGTGGTTCGATTAATTGAACCTTTACGCTGAGTACCGTATGTGCGTCAATGGGTGCTTCTAGGTAGATGTTTTCGGGACGGATGCCAAGGTGCCAAGCATCGGTATGCTGCAACTCAGGTTTGATAACAGTTATCTTAGATTGCGTCTGAGGGCTAAGGTTAGTGTGAGCGATTAGGTTCATTGACGGTGATCCCGTGAAGCTCGCTACAAAGAGATTGGCCGGCTGGTTGTAAATTTCGTCAGGTGTGCCATATTGCTGGACATGCCCGCCCTTCATCACAGCAATACGGTCAGCCAGCGTCATGGCTTCAACTTGATCGTGCGTGACGTAAATAATAGTCGCACCTAAGCGCTGATGCAATTTTTTAATTTCCGTACGCATTTCACCGCGCAATTGTGCATCTAAGTTGGAGAGGGGCTCGTCAAACAAAAAGACTTTGGGCTGACGCACTATCGCGCGGCCAATGGCGACGCGCTGACGCTGGCCACCAGACAAAGCGGCAGGTTTGCGCTCAAGCATGTGATCTATTTTGAGTAGCTTGGCCGCATCCATCACGCGTGTTTGAATCTCTGGCTCTGGTGTTTTGCGTAGTCGCAATCCAAATGCCATATTTTCAAATAAAGTTTTGTGAGGATAGAGCGCGTAATCTTGAAACACCATGGCTAGGTCGCGGTGGCGTGGTGGTTCATCATTGATACGGTGGTCGTCTATAAGGATGTCACCGCGTGAAATCGACTCTAAACCAGCAATCATCCGTAGCAAAGTTGACTTGCCGCAGCCTGATGGACCTACTAAAACAACAAACTCACCATGCGAAATGTGAAGATTAATATGGGGGATGACATCTTGCACGCCATCATATGATTTACCTACTTGTATGAGTTGAACGCTTGCCATATCAATCTGCCTAAATGGCTAGGCGACCAAATTGTCGCTTCGAATAAATAAGCGGCTCTATGCTCGTATCTGCATTCACGCCAAAACTGAGAACTCGTCCCAGCAGAATGTCATGATCGCCTGCGGGAATGACGCGCTCTAGCTCGCAATCAAGCCACGCCGTACAACCTAGAATTTGTGGCCGACCCGTGGGAAGCCTTGCCAGCATGAGCCCCGCGAAGCGTTCCTCAGGGGAGCCTTTGGTGAAGCGCATCGCCAGTGGTTGTTGTGTGTGGGACAGGATATTGACGGTGTAGCCGCCTGCTGCTTCAAAATGCGCACGATTGCCAGATACCGTGCGCAGCGACCACAGTACGAGGGCTGGCTCTAGCGAGACGGTGTTAAAAGAGTTGCAAGTCATGCCAAAGTCTTGCCCCGCGTGGTGTGCCGTAATGACCGTCACGCCAGTGGCGAAGCTGGACATGGCTTGCTTGATATCGTTCATGCCACTTCGTGGCCTTGGGCCAACTCTAAAAGTTCAAACCACATCTCGCGTGTCATATCCACTTTGAAGGCGTCAGCTAGTTTTGCAATACGAGGGATTTGTGTGGTGCCAAGCACTGGGAGTATGCGTGCTGGATGCGCCAAGAGCCATGCGATGGCAACTGCATCAGTACGCACCCCGTAGTTCTCAGCGATGCGCATCAGCGCTGGCCGTAAGCGCCACGCAGCGCCGTCACCGTCATATTCGGTATCGTTAAACAAATTGCCACCCCCGAGCGGTGACCAGGCCATAGGGGGTGCTTTAAGTTGCTGCGCCTGAGCCAAAGTTCCGTCAGTAAAGGCTTGGCGCGATAGAAGGCTAATCTCTAATTGATTGGTCACGAGTGGAGTACTCATATTGGCTTGCAGCAAGTTCCAATCGTGCGTCATAAAGTTAGATGTGCCAACAGCGCGAACTTTCCCAACTTTCACCAGTTCGTCCAAGCAGGCTCCTGTTGCAGCCGCATCCATAAATGGATCGGGACGATGCAGGAGGAGCACATCGATCACGTCTACGCCAAGACGAGCCAGTGAAGCATCGACACTGGCTTTGATGTGGGCGGGCGAGGTGTCGTAGTGTTTGACCTGCCGTTCTGGATATTTTTCGCTCTTCAGCATGATGTCGCATTTGGTGACGATTTGAATGCGGTCTTTTATCGAGCTATCTAATCGCAAAGCTGCACCGAATAACGTTTCGCACGAGTAGTCACCGTAAATATCGGCATGGTCAAAAGTAGTGATGCCGACGTCTAACGCTGCTTGAATTTTCTCTAACGCATCTTTAGGCGCATTGTCCACATCGTCGTTCATGCGCCAAGCGCCATAAACGATGCGGCTGAAATCGGGGAGTGAGGGATGGAGTTTAATTTTTTGCATATTCATTATTTTCTAGTTCCCATACCCAATGGCGTTGCAGGAGTTGATGCAGGCACGCGTCCATACACCTCGGGTAGCGAGCAGGTTTTGAGGTGCGGCAGCACCTTGGTTCCGAATTGCTCGCACTCATTGAGGTGTGGATAGCCCGAAAAGATGAAGGCGCGAATCCCCATTTTTTTGTAGCGCTCAATTTTGCTCATCACTTGATCGACTGAGCCCACCATTGCAGCGCCGCAGCCAGATCGTGCGCGGCCAATGCCGGTCCAGATGTTTGGCTCGATGTAGCCTGCATCATCTGCCAGCTCGCGGTTTTTGGCTTGAATCGACACACCAAAGTTTTTAGCATCCAAAGCGCGTTCGCGGATTTGCTTGCCAATTTCGTCATCTAGTTGACTCACTAAATCATCGGCGTATTCACGTGCCTCGGCCTCGGTATCGCGCACGATTATGTGGATGCGCAGACCGTAGTCGATGGTTCTGCCGTAGGCTTGAGCGCGCTCATTAACAATACGCATTCGGTCGGCGATTTGCGCTTCCGCCTCAGGCCACATCAGGTACACATCGCAGTGCTCGGCGCACAAATTAACGGCATCAGGCGAGTAACCACCGAAGTAGAGTAGTGGCCCACCGTTTTGTTGATAAGGCTTGACTGGTGCGGTATTGAGGCCTTTGAAGTTGTATACCTTGCCCTCGTAATTGATTTCATCCTGTGTCCAAGCTTGCTTCAAAATTTCGACGACTTCTTTGCTGCGTTGATAACGCAGCTCGTTGCTCGCGACCTCGCCTGGAAAGTCCGACGAGATCACGTTGAGTGTCAAGCGGCCTTTCAGCATATGGTCGAGTGTGGCAATGGTTCGCGCCAGCATGATGGGCTGTGTCTCGCCCATGCGGATAGCGGCTAAGAGGCTCATTTGCTTGGTGAGTGGTGCCATTGCGGCAACAAAGGAGAGCGTATCTTGCCCGACTTGGTAGGATGAGGGGCACAACGTATTGCGAAAGCCAAGTCGATCAGCTGTCTGTACGATACGGCTGGTATTTTCAAAGCTAGAGCGTAAGCTGCCATCCGGTACGCCAAGGTAGCGGTAGTCATCAGAGCACAGTGGCGCAAACCACGAGACCTCGGCGGCATCGAGATCTTGACTTTTTACAGGGACAATAGTGTTGCTAAAAGTAGTGGGTAAGGTGTTCATGTGGTATAGTATATCAATAGTAAATGACTTTGCAACAACCTTATGAAAAAAAATCCAACTCCCACTAGCCAGACCTCGCTTCCAGTCTACATACAGATTAGCGAACTGATCACACGCGAAATAACCGCAGGTCTTTATGCGGCAGGTGATCGACTGCCACCAGAGGCCGAGCTGGCGACTAAGTTAGGTGTGGCAGTAGGAACTCTGCGTAAAGCCCTGTCGGAATTAGAGTCACGCGGGATGTTGGAGCGTAGGCAAGGTTCTGGAACCTACGTGAGACAAAATAGCAGCACTTCGCCGCTCGGTAAAAGTGTGTATGAGTTTTTTAAACTGGAGCTACCTAACGGTGGCGGTTTGCCCAGCGCCATTGTTGTCTCGTTTGACAAAATCGATACGCCCGAAGCATTTCAAACTTCATTCTCTAAAAAGTGCTACCGCGTGCGCAGGCTACGTTTGCTAAGCGGAACTCCAGCCGCGTTAGAGGAAATCTATTTCGATGCTGCGCAGCATCCAAGACTCAAGCAAGAAGACCTAGGCGTAGCGCTCTATCTGTTTTACAAAGAGAGTTTAGGCTTTTGGATTGCTAGCGCTGAAGACCGTGTCGGTCTAGGCATTGCGCCCGATTGGACCCTTGGCGGCTTTACGCCAAAAGCAGGCGACGTGTGTCCACGTGTTGAGCGTATTTCAAAGGCCAGCGATGGCATTATTCGCGAGTATTCAGTGACTTGGTTTGATGCCAATGTGTGCCGCTATGTCAATCGGTTGAAATAACTCATGCTAGTGCTCGTGTCACCACTTCGCGAACATCACGGCTGAGATTGCCTTTGGCCGCGACACGCTCAATCGCAACTCGTGCGGCGCTTTTGTAAGGCTCAGCTAGTTTTTTCCAGCGCTCTAGGGCGCGCGCCAACCGCGCTGCGACTTGCGGGTTAGACGCGTCGAGTGCCAGCACCTGCTCACTCCAAAACACGTAGCCTGCCGCGTCCAAGCGGTGGAAAGCCGCAGGGTTGCCCGAGCAGTAGCTAAACACCAAGCTGCGAAAGCGATTCGGGTTGCTTGCTTTGAAGTCAGGATGCTTGGTTAAGGTTTTGACGAGTGGCAACACATCACCGCCCACGTCGCTCGCCGTGGCTTGCAGCGCGAACCATTTATCGATTACTAAATCGTCGCAGGCAAACAGGTCGTGAAAGCGCACCAGTGCATCGTCGACGAGTTCGTGTTTGGCACCCAGCAAGGCGAGCAGCGCACCCATGCGGTCAGTCATGTTGCTGGCATCTTTAAATTGCTGGTAAGCCTTACCTGCTGTGGCTTGCAGCAGGGACGCATCGTTTAATTCTTTAGCGGCTAAGCACAAAAAGCTAAGTGCCATATTAGCCAACGAGCGCTTGCCGCTAGACACCGAGTCGGGCGTGTATTTACCACTGGTTTGATGGGTATCAAAAGCGGCTTGCCATTCGCTTTGCAACTCTAATGCTAGTTGCAAGCGCACGGCTTCGCGCACCGTGTGGATGCGCTGTGGGTCTACCTCAGTCATCTGCTCGGCAATCACACTTTCAGATGGCACGGTGAGTACAGCAGCTCTGAAGGCCGCATCCAGCTTGGCCTCCACAAGGGTAGCTTTAAGCGCCGATACGGTGCTATCTATAAAGGCTGGCATGCTGGATGCGTCATTGACGGCAGCAATGATTTGGCGGAGCATCAAGCGCTGCGCGGCTTCCCAACGATTGAAGGCGTCGGTATCGTGAGCCATCAAGGTTAAGAGTTCCGCATCCGAGTAGTCGTAGTCCACGATGATGGGTGCAGAGAAACTGCGTAAAAGCGAGGGCACAGGCTGCGCTGCTACGCCATCTATGCGAATCGTTTCACTCATTTGCGTCATCACATGGAGATGCGTACCCGTAATCGCCGCGCCATCCTGCGACAGCAAACCAAGTGCAAACGGAATGACAAATGGCGCTTGGCCTGCGCGTAGTTTTTGTGTCAATTCAAGCAGATAAACTTGCGCCGCCGCGTCGTAGCTAGCCGTGACCGCTACACGCGGCGTCCCCGCTTGGCTGTACCAATTCTTAAACTGCGCCAGATGTTGCGCCAAGGGCGATGCAGGATTCGCATCCGCGATCGCTTGCGCAAAATCATCGCAGGTCACAGCTTGACCATCGTGACGTTTGAAGTACAGCGCCATGCCCGCTTTGAAACCTTCTTTAGTGACGAGCGTTTGCATCATGCGCACCACTTCTGCGCCTTTTTCGTACACGGTGGGCGTATAGAAGTTGTTGATCTCCGAATACTCAGCAGGACGCACCGCGTGGCTCATTGGGCCCGCGTCTTCGCCAAACTGCACGGTGCGCAAGTTCCGCACGTCCTCAATGCGCTGCACGGCGGCGGCTGTGTCGGAACCACTCATATCCATGCTGAACTCTTGGTCGCGGAAGACCGTGAGGCCTTCTTTGAGCGAGAGCTGAAACCAGTCGCGGCAGGTCACGCGGTTACCCGTCCAGTTGTGGAAGTACTCATGTGCGACCACGCTTTCAATCCCCGCAAAGTCGCCATCGGTGGCGGTGTTTTGCGTCGCGAGCACGTACTTGGTGTTGAAGATGTTGAGCCCTTTGTTCTCCATCGCGCCCATGTTGAAGTCGCCCACCGCAACGATCATGAAGCGCTCTAAATCAAGCGAGAGACCAAAGCGCGATTCGTCCCACGCAATCGATGCCATCAGTGAGTGCATGGCGTGCTCGGTTTTGTCCAAATCGCCAGGCCGCACATAGACTTGCAGCAGATGCTCGCTGCCCGATTTGGCCTTGATCTTTTGCTCGTGGCAGACCAAGAGTCCAGCGACTAGTGCAAACAAATAGCAAGGCTTTTTGTGTGGGTCAACCCACTTGGCGAAGTGCCGACCTTCGTTGCCAGAACCCTCCAGCAGCCCTTGTTCCACAAGGTTTCCGTTGGATAAGAGCACAGGATACGTAGCTTTGTCAGCACGAAGCGTCACGGTGTAGCTCGCCATCACATCAGGACGGTCTAAGAAGTAAGTGATGCGCCGAAAGCCCTCGGCCTCGCACTGGGTAAAGAACGACTCATTGCTCACATAGAGTCCCGACATCGACGTATTTTTAGTCGGGTTGCAAGTCGTAAAAATCTCAAGATCAAACGGCTCAAAACCTTCGGGCAATTTGTCTAGTACCAGCTTTTCGTCACCGTTGGGCATGGTCTCCATTTTGAAGCTCGTGCCTTGTCCAGCCACCAGCACGCGGGCGAGATTGAGCTCTTTACCATCGAGTTTGAGCGCTTGCGTGGGCACATCTGGATTACGGCGCACACGCATCTTGTTTAGCACGCGGGTTTTTGTGGGGTCAAGATCAATCGTGAGGTCAACACTGTCAATCCAAAAAGCAGGAGCCGTGTAGTCGGCAAGAAGAGTAGTCGTGGTCATGAGCGATCGGTTATCAAAAAACATAAATACTCGCTAAGCATTGAGCCGCGAGGGACGTGGCATTTTATAGGGCGCTTGCGAGCAGTTCATACGACCGAGCCTGAGCCGCTGGATCATGTGTCCACGTGATAACGGCAATCTCGTCCACAT
>JANPAY010000018.1:0-6356 GCA_031430155.1 Comamonadaceae bacterium | reverse complement strand
CGATTTTGGATAGTCACATTATCCGCACTGCTGATGGTCGGGCTGACTTTCTCAATGGGATTGTGGCAGCTAGACCGTGCAGAGCAAAAAGAAAAGCTGAGCCAAGAACGGCACAACGTCCAACCCATAAGGCTTAGCGGTCAGTGGGCCGCACCCCAGACGCTGTATGTGGACAACCGCCAAATGAACGCTAAGCAAGGATTCTTTGTCGTCACGCCGCTCATCACGTCTAGCACCGAGTACGTTCTGGTTGAGCGTGGTTGGATTCCTCGCGACTTTATGGATAGAAAAAAACTCACACCCATCGAAACACCATCAGGCGCGGTGACGATTGACGCAAGGGCAATGCAGAATCCCACGCCGCCCGCTGTTTTTGCAAAAGAGGCCGCCAGTGAGCACCCCATCGTCGCTTCGATTGATTTGGCTACCCTTGGAAAAGTCATGCCAAATATGGCTTACAAGGGTATGGTGCAACAAATAGGCGCTGCTAGTGAAGGGTTAAGGCGCGAATGGTACGAGCCCGCTAGCGGCGCAGAAAAACATTACGGCTATGCCTTCCAGTGGTTTGCGATGTGCGCTGTGCTGGCAGGGCTATATCTCTGGTTTCAATGGATTAAACCAAAAATGAATATAAAAATATGAATGACTCACCTCTCGATTTAACCGTCCACAAAATGCCCGCCACGGGTGCATCAGCCCTGCAAGCGGGCCGCACGACGAATGGCCGCTGGAAGATGTTTGCCGTACTGCTGATTTGCGCAGCGCCTGTGATTGCGTCGTACCTTACCTACTACGTGGTCAAACCCAGCGGAACGAAAAGCTTCGGTGAACTGGTGCAACCGCAGCGCCCTATGCCAGGCCTAGCAGCAACGACGTTAGATGGCAAAGCCACTACGCTGGCATCCCTGCGGGGGCAGTGGTTGCTCGTCAGCGTGGCAGGTGGTGCGTGTGCCAAGCCATGCCCTGACCATCTCTATATGCAGCGTCAATTGCGTGAAACGCTGGGCAAAGAAAAAGATCGGCTCGACTGGGTTTGGCTGATTTCAGACGATGCGCCGCTAGCGGCTGAGTTGCAAGGGCGGTTGACTGATCCAGCGATGCGTGCGCAAGGTTTTCAAGCACTCCGCATCAAAGAATCAGAGCTCACCGAATGGCTGCAAGGGGGAGGTGCAAGGCTATATCTGATTGATCCCCAAGGCAACTATATGATGCGCTTCCCTGAGAATATGACGATTGAGCAAGCCGCCAAAGCCAAAGCGGACATCAACCGCTTGCTGCGCGCGTCTAGTTTTTGGGACACGCCAGGGCGGGATAACGTGAAGTTGAAAGCCGCCCCATGAGTTTGTTCAAACCCACACCAGCGATGCTACAAAAGCTTACCTACCTGCTCGTCTTCCTCACATTTGATTTAATCTTGTTTGGTGCCTTCACGCGCCTGACCGACTCTGGTCTTGGCTGTCCCGATTGGCCTGGTTGCTACGCCAACGTCACGCCAATTGGTGCGGCCGAACACATTAGCGCGGCGCAAAGCGCCATGCCGACAGGCCCCGTGACACACACCAAAGCATGGATCGAAATGCTGCACCGTTATTTCGCAACGACGGTGGGCGCACTCATTGTGCTACGTTTGATTTGGAGCGTACAACTCAAACAAAAACTGACTTTGCCTATCGTTACATTTTTGTGGGTCTGTTTGCAAGGGGCATTTGGCGCATTCACCGTCACGATGAAACTATTCCCATTCATCGTGACGCTGCATTTACTAGGTGGCATGATGCTTTTGGCGCTCCTAGTGGCACAGTCTGAATCCTTTGACTTAAGGCAAAAAAAAGGCTATTCTTTACCGGCTAAGCCATACGGGATATGGCTTACAGTAGCATTGATTGCCGTGTGGACGCAGATATTTTTGGGCGCATGGGTTAGCACTAACTATGCTGTGCTAGCGTGCAATGAGTTTCCTACTTGCCTAAACGGTGCGTGGTTGCCAGCTACTACAGCGGACTGGAGCGCCGGGTTTGTGCTGTGGCGCGCACTAGGCCAAGCGACAGCAGATGTGGCATCCCAGCCGATTGCTTTCTCTGCACTTACTGCCATTCATTTGACGCACCGACTCTTTGCCGTGGTCGTGCTGATTGCGATCATGGGGCTCCTCATGCAGCTTAAGCGCTATCCAGCACTGCGCAGCTTAAAGCTGTGGTTAATGATTATTTTGACACTGCAAATCATCACGGGTATCAGCAATGTGGTGCTGGGTTGGCCACTCTTGGCAGCGGTGATGCACACGGGTGGCGCAGCGGCGATGGTTTTGGTGCTCACCAAGCTATGGATGAAAATCAAGCCATGAATCCGATGAATACGTACCAACAGTTCTACGCGCTGATGAAGCCTCGCGTGATTCAGCTCATCGTGTTTTGTGCATTCGTCGGTATGCTGCTCGCTGTACCTGGCCTGCCAAATGCAGAGCAATGGGCAAAGATGGCCTGGTCGTGCTTTGGTATCTGGATGGTCTCGGGTGCGGCCGCCGCGTTTAACTGCATTGTCGAGGCCAAGCTGGACGCGCGCATGCAGCGCACCGCGTGGCGTCCTACAGCCAGCGGCGAAATCACGCAGACGCAAACACTGGTCTTCTCGGCGGCCTTATGCAGCGTAGGCTGCGGGCTGCTCTTGTGGCAAGCAAATGCGCTCACCATGTGGCTGACGTTGGCAACTTTTGTAGGCTACGCCATTGTCTATACCGTGATTCTTAAACCAGCTACGCCGCAGAATATTGTGATTGGTGGTGCATCAGGTGCGATGCCACCTGTGCTGGGCTGGGCGGCAATGGCCGACCATGTCGGACCCGAAGCGATCACGCTATTTCTCATCATCTTTTTGTGGACACCGCCGCACTTTTGGGCACTCGCACTCTACCGTGTGGAAGAGTATGCCAAGGCGGGACTGCCGATGCTGCCAGTGACGCACGGCAATGCTTTCACGCGCTTGCACATCTTGCTCTACACCTTCGTCTTATTTGCAGCGTGCTTGCTACCTTTTGTGATTGGTATGAGCGGTTGGCTCTATCTTGTCGCGGCGGTGATTTTGAGTGTCGGATTTTGTTGGTATGGATTTAAGCTATGGCGTAAGTACTCTGAGCCGCTAGCTCGTACCACATTTAAATTTTCATTAATTCATTTATCTGTGCTGTTTGCTGCGTTGCTTGTAGATCATTACCTTTTGTAAAGGAGATCACGATGGAATTTAGAGCATTTAGAAAGTTTTTTATGCAGGCACTTATCGGCATCGAAATGGCCGCCATAGCAGCCAATATGGCCTACGCGCAACCCGCTAATTTCCCTACATTAAAGGAAGGCGACTACATCGCTAAAAACTTTAAGTTCAGCACGGGTGATGTTTTTCCTGAACTCAAAATCCACTACACCACAATTGGCGACCCAAAGAACGAGCCAGTGCTCGTGCTCCACGGCACAACAGGTTCGGGCCTGGGAATGGTCAACCCAGGCTTTGCGGGCGAGCTGTTTGGCGCTGGTCAGGCACTAGAAGCCTCTAAGTACTTCATCATCCTGCCCGATGCGATTGGCACAGGCAAAAGCAGCAAGCCATCAGATGGTCTCAGAGCCAAGTTTCCGCGTTACAACTACGACGATATGGTCGATGCGCAGTACCGCTTAGTGAGCGAGCACTTCGGGCTCAAGCGCCTGCGACTAGTTATTGGCAACTCCATGGGTGGCATGCAAACGTGGATGTGGGCGGCTAAATACCCGATCATGGACATCGCCGTACCAATGGCGAGCTTGCCTACCGAGATGTCCAGTCGCAACTGGATGCTGCGCCGCCTGATTTCAGAGTCTATTCGCCGCGACCCGCTGTGGATGAATGGCGACTACAAAGAGCAGCCGCCAAGCGCGAATTTCTCTAGCGTCTTTTTTGCGATTGCGACCAATGGTGGAAGCCAAGCGTTTTATAAAGCCGCGCCCACTCGCGCCAAAGCAGATGCCATTTTGGATTCGCGCTTAGCCGCTAAATACACGGGTGACGCGAACGACCACCTCTACCAGTGGGAGTCCTCTGGCGACTTCAATCCAAGCGCAGGCTTAGAAAAAATTACCGCGACGCTGCTCGCCATTAACTCAGCCGACGACGAACGCAATCCGCCAGAGAACGGCGTGATGGAACGCGAAATCAAACGCGTCAAAAATGGCAGTTACTACCTCGTGCCCGCTAGCCCAGATACGGCGGGGCATGGTACAACTGGCCAAGCCAAATGGTGGAAGGCTGAATTGGCAAAAGTTTTGAAATCAACGCCCGCAGGAAAATAAATCATGAAATGTATGGCTCGTTTATTGGCACTTATTCTCGCAATGCTGTCGCTTCTCGCCTGCTCTGAAAAGAAGGTTGCGTTTAACTCCGTGGACATCACAGGCGCAACTTATGCGCAGGACTTTTCGCTACCTGATGTGGATGGCAAAACCCGCACCATGAAAGACTTCGCGGGCAAGGTGACCGTGGTGTTTTTTGGTTTTACGCAGTGTCCTGATGTGTGCCCAACGACGATGGCTGAAGTCGCTGCCGTAAAGAAGGCGCTTGATAAAAACAAAGCTGGGGACGGCGACAAGCTGCAAGCAGTCTTCATCACGATTGACCCTGAGCGCGATACGGCGGCAGTGCTCAAGGCCTACGTGGCCAATTTTGATGCGTCGTTTGTGGGGTTGCGTCCTGCAAGTGCCGAGGCTTTGGCGGATGCGGCCAAGGCATTCAAAATTTATTACAAAAAGGTCGATGGCAAAACGGCAGGTAGCTACACCATGGATCACACGGCGGCTAGCTATGTGTTTGATACCAAAGGGCACGTGCGATTGTTTACGCGCTATGGCTCGGGCGCGGATAAGTTGACTGAGGATGTGCGGCAGCTTCTTGCTGGCAATTGATGGGCGGATTAGACGCGTTTAATCCCCACGCTAATCTGGGCGACTGAGTTCCATCCGTCGCCTTCTTCAAACCACGCGTTGCCACTTAAGTATTCGCGCAGCATGGGCAAGCTGTCCAAGCCCCAAAATACTTTTTGAGATGTGTCGTTGCTTACGACAAAGCTAGGGACACCAAACACACCTGCCTGCAAAGCCTCGTCGGTATTGGCTTTGAGGCGAGCTTTTACTGCATCGCTACTTGACTCTTCGCCCGTTTTGATTTTGTTCGCTAGCTGCTGGGCGAGCCGTTCTAAGCGCTCGCTCCCTGCTGCATCCTCGCCGCCATGCCACACGTGGTTAAAGATTTGCTGTGTGACAAAACGATTGGTATTGCCGTTTTCATCACCGCAAGCGACCGCCAAACGTAAGAGTGGCAAAGGGTTGAAGGGGTGCTGGCTGGGCATTTGAAAATTCACCCCCAGCGTTTTAGCTTGCCACAGCACTTGCCGATATGTCCAGTCGCGCTTGGGTGCAATCTCGGCAGGGCCGAGTTGGCCATAGGTTTTGAGTAAGCCCGCAAACAAAATCGGCGTGTACGCGACGCTGTAGCTTAGTCCTCCCAGCACTTTGGGTAATTGCTCGAACGCGAGGTACGCGTAGGGTGAAATCGGGTCGTAAAAAAAATGAATTTGAGTGATGTGGTTCATGGTGTGCGTTCCTCCACCAGCTTTAGGATGCCTAACTTTTCATCATCTTGCAATATTGACCAATTGGCAATTTCATCGATGGTGCGCAGGCAGCCCACGCAGAGTCCTGTCTTAGGGCTCATTTGGCAAATTGAAATACAGGGTGATGGCACAGCAGGGGTCATAGTCTAGAAGATGATTGTGGTGCGTATTTTTTACGAACGAGTGCAAGAATGACCCATGTGCAAGCCACAGCCCATAGGGGCTGCAGGCCATATTGGGATGCCCAGCGAGCATATGGCGTCAGGCTGGTGCGGCTAAGCATTTCTCCTGAAAGCTCAGCGTTTAGCATGCCGCGTGCGCTACGCGCTAGGCTTTGTGTGACCACGCCTTTGTGGTCGATAACAACTGTCGCGCCAGTGTTGGTGGCGCGCAGCATGGGGCGATCAAACTCAATCGCACGCATGCGCGAAATGTTGATGTGCTCATCAATCGCCACGCCATCACCAAACCAACCCATGTTGCTGACGTTGACAAAAATGGTGGGTGCGGTGGCTTGATCTGCAAAGCGTTTGGCTAGCTCTTCACCAAATAAATCCTCAAAGCAAATGTTGACGGCAAAGCGCTGACCAGCATGAGCAAAGGAGGGCTGCGCCAAGCCGCCTCGGTTGAAGTCGCCTAGCGGAATGTTCATCAGATCAGTAAACCAACGAAAGAGTGGGGGGATGAATTCGCCAAACGGCACGAGGTGATGCTTGTCGTAGCG
>JANPAY010000017.1:0-1900 GCA_031430155.1 Comamonadaceae bacterium | reverse complement strand
AGCTAATCGTCTCTATTGGTCGCGTGCCCAATACCAACGGTTTAAATGCCGCAGCTGTGGGCTTGCAATTGGACGAACGCGGTGCCATCGTTGTGAACGATAGTTGCGAAACCAATTTGCCAAACGTGTGGGCGGTGGGCGATGTGGTGCGCGGCCCGATGTTGGCGCACAAGGCCGAGGAAGAGGGCGTTGCCGTAGCTGAGCGCATGGCGGGTCAGCATGGACACGTCAACTTCAATACGATTCCATGGGTTATTTACACCAGCCCGGAAATTGCATGGGTTGGGAAAACTGAAGCGCAATTGAAGGCCGATGGCGTGGCTTACAAGGCGGGTCAATTTCCATTCTTGGCAAACGGCAGAGCCCGTGCACTGGGCGATACGACGGGTTTTGTCAAAATTTTGGCAGACGCTACAACCGACGAAGTATTGGGCGCCCACATCATTGGACCACAAGCTTCGGAGCTAATTGCTGAGCTGGTGATGGCGATGGAGTTCAGAGCGTCAGCTGAGGACATCGCGCGAATTTGCCATGCGCATCCATCACTATCCGAATCAACGAAAGAAGCGGCGCTAGCCGTGGACAAGCGGACGCTGAATTTTTAATTTAGCTATCGCATTGTTCTGTGTCTGTCCTTGACATCTACCAAGCCGAGCTAAAGAAGCGCGGTTACACCTCCGACCCTGCACAATTGGCGGGGGTTGAGGCGTTGGATGCATGCGCAAGGCATTGGACAATGTATTTGGCTGAGCGCTCATCGGCGTTCAAAAAAATCTTCAATCACCCTGATATTCCGCAAGGCGTGTATTTGTATGGCGGCGTGGGACGTGGCAAAAGCTTTTTGATGGATTGCTTTTATTCGGCTGTTCCTATCAAACGAAAAACGCGGCTGCATTTTCATGAGTTCATGCGCGAGGTGCATCGTGAACTGGCTGACTTGCAAGGCACGGTGAATCCGCTCGACGCTTTGGGACTGCGCATGAGCAAGCGTTATCGACTCATTTGTTTTGATGAGTTCCATGTAGCCGATATCACGGATGCCATGATTCTTCATCGCTTGCTGGATGCCTTGTTCAAGTATGGTGTTGGCATGGTGACGACCAGCAATTTCAAACCTGATGATTTATATCCAAATGGCTTGCACCGTGACAGGTTACAACCCGCGATTGATCTGCTAAACACCAAGCTTCATGTCATGAATGTGGATAACGGCACGGACTATCGACGCATCACGATGGACAGCTTGACGCTCTACCACCATCCACTGAATGCGCAGGCGCAAAGTGCGCTTTTGGATGCCTTTATGCGATTGGCAGAAAAACGTAATGAAAACCCGATTCTCAACATTGAGTCACGTCAAATTACGGCTTTGCATAAGGCGGGCGGTTTGGTGTGGTTTGACTTCAAAACCTTGTGCGGCGGGCCGCGCAGTCAAAACGATTATTTAGAGATTGCTACCCAGTTTCATACTGTGATTTTGTCGGATGTGCCGCAAATGTTTGTGCGCCATGCGTCCGAAGCGCGGCGTTTTACGTGGCTGATTGATGTGCTCTATGACCGCCGTGTAAAACTCATCATGTCGGCTGCTGTTGCCCCCGAGCAGCTCTACACCGAAGGCCCGCTGGCACATGAGTTTCCACGCACCATTTCGCGATTGATCGAGATGCAGTCCAAGGATTACTTAGCGCTGGAGCGGCGTGATGTGGACACGGGCTTGTCGTTGAAAGTGACGTCATGAAAAAATTAATACTATTGTGCTTAGCGTTTGCTGCAAACACTGCTTTTGCAGCGCCTGACATTCAAACCGCCGAGGGGCGTGCTTTAGAGCATGCTCGCCTTGAATCTGAGCGTACGGCGATCAATAGCAAATTTGATGCATTAGACCGTGAATGTCAAATAA
>JANPAY010000016.1:0-1566 GCA_031430155.1 Comamonadaceae bacterium | reverse complement strand
GCGGCATACCAAAGCATGGGGCTGGCAAGCCTTATCTGGTATGGGCTACCAGCAATCAGCCAATGCCAAATACCTAAATACAGGACGTAAAAAATCATGATGCCGATGACATCGAATCGCCCTAGCGTAATGGCGGATGTCTTCATGCCAATCTTTAAATCATCGTCTCTATCGACCATGGCGTATTCGGTGTCGTAAGCCAGCACCCAAAACAAATTGCCGATTAAAAGTAGCCAAGCCAGCGGCGGCACGTGGCCTTGCACGGCGGCAAACGCCATCGGGATGCCAAAGCTAAACGCCACGCCCAGCACGGCCTGCGGCATGGAGATGACGCGCTTGGCAAATGGATAGGCAATGGCAATGGCGAGCGCCGCAAACGACCATGCAATCGTAGCCGCGTTGGTGGTGAGCACCAGCAAAAACGCAAGAGCGGCGAGCACAGCGCCAACAATCACAGCTTCTTTTCGTGAGAGTTTGCCGCTGGCGACCGCTCGATTGGCTGTGCGCTTGACGTGTGCATCGAAGTCTTTGTCCGCCGCATCGTTGACGCAGCAACCCGCCGAGCGCATGAGGAATGTGCCCAGCGTAAAGACAACGAGTAAGTGCAGTGACGGTAGGGCTTGATTCGTTTGTGCAGAGGCAATCCACAGCGCCGCCATCGACGGCCACAGCGGCAAGAGCCAACCCACGGGGCGATTCCAGCGGATGAGGTCTAGGTAGAGAGAAAGCTTGTGCTTTACTTTTTCGAGAGCCATGTCACTTCTGGCAAATCGCAGGCGTAGATTGCGTTTCTAAGTGCGGCAATCGCTTCGTAACGCGTAAAACTGCGTCGCCAGGCCAGTACGATGCGCCGCGTGGGCTCAGCCTCGCCTTTGGCCAGTTTGAGCGGCAGGTACTTGACGTAGAGCGAATCCGTTTTTGAGCGGCGTGCTTCTATCGGCACGGCAAGGCGCGGCACGAGCGTCACGCCCATGCCCGCCGCGACCATGTGCTTGATGGTCTCTAGCGACGAGCCTTCAAAGCTGCGGCGAATCCCATCCACGGATGCGCTACCCGCTAGGCCACGTCCTGGTTGGCTTTCAGGGCAAACACCCAGCACATGATCACGAAAGCAATGACCACTCCCAAGCAATAAAAGATTTTCAGATTCAAGCTCAGCCACGCTGACCGACGTTTGTTTTGCCAGCGCATGCGTGCTGGGCACCGCCACGCGGTACGGCTCGTCATAAAGCGGGGCGGTAGCTAAACCCGCGCTATCAAAAGGCTCCGCAAGAATGGCGCAATCAATGTCGCCTTGGCGCAGTTGTTCAAGCAACTTATGCGTAAAACTCTCGGTCAGCATGAGCGGCATCTGCGGTGTGCGATCAATCACTTGGCGCATGAGCGCAGGCAGCACGTAGGGCGCAATGGTGTAGATGATGCCAAGGCTGAGCGCTCCACTGAGCGGGTCTTTGCCACGTTTGGCCATCTCTTTAATTTGCGCCGCTTCTTCCATCACGCGCTGGGCTTGCGCCACGATTTGCTCACCTAAGTGGGTCACGGTGATCTCGGCGCTGCTCCGCTCAA
>JANPAY010000015.1:0-1712 GCA_031430155.1 Comamonadaceae bacterium | reverse complement strand
CCGCTCCGCTTCCACCGTCTCTTTATTCACCTTGCTTTCGCGCGTGACAGGATTGGTGCGCGAGCTCTTGATTGCCGCCACCTTTGGCGCAAGCGCGATGACGGATGCGTTCAACGTTGCGTTCCGAATTCCCAATTTACTGCGCCGCTTGTTTGCAGAAGGTGCATTTAGCCAAGCTTTTGTGCCCGTTTTGGCCGCTACGAAGGCACGGGAGGGCGACGTGGCGACGCGTGATCTCATCACCCGCGTGGCGACTGTTTTGTTTTGGATTTTGCTAGCCACATGCGCCGTGGGCGTGATCGCTGCGCCGCTACTCGTGTGGTTGATGGCAAGTGGCTTGCCTAGCAAAGGCATGGATGCGGCCACGGTGATGACACGCATCATGTTTCCGTATATCGCGTTTATGTCGCTGTGCGCACTCGCGTCTGGCGTGCTCAATACCTACAAACGCTTTGCTGTGCCAGCCTTCACGCCTGTGCTGCTCAATGTGGCGATGATTGCTGCCGCATGGCTGGGTGCACCTTGGTTCAAAACTCTAGGTATTGAACCGATGTATGCCGTGGCCGTTGGCGTGATGCTGGGCGGCGTGATGCAGCTAGGCGTGCAAATTTGGGCGGTGCGGCGAATCGTTGCTTTGCAAAATACGGCTTCGCAAGGCACAGCTGGCATGGCTTGGCGCTGGGTGGATATCCGCGCTGCATGGACGGACGCGGGTACGCAAAACATCCTCTCTTTGATGCTCCCTGCGCTTTTGGGTGTGAGCGTGGCGCAAATTTCATTACTCATCAATACGCAAATTGCCTCGCACTTGGCGGTGGGCAGCGTCAGCTGGCTGGGCTACGCCGATCGGTTGATGGAGTTTCCAACCGCTATGCTGGGCGTGGCACTCGGGGTTGTTTTGATTCCTGCGCTCTCAGCCGCAAACGCCAAAAAAGATATGCAGGCGTACAGTCGTTTGCTGGATTGGGGACTGCGCCTTGTGGTCGTGCTGACAGTGCCATGCGCTGTGGCGCTAGGTGTCTTTGCCAAGCCTTTGGTGGCATCGCTTTACCACTACGGCGCGTTTACCCAAAGTGACGTACAGCAAACCACGCTAGCCCTTGCCAGCTATGGCGTGGGACTGCTTGGTCTTGTCGCGATTAAGGTGCTGGCACCCGGCTACTATGCCAGTCAAAATATCAAAACACCTGTGAAGATTGCTATCGCCGTTTTAGTCATCACGCAGCTTTTAAATCTTGTATTTGTGCCGATGTTTGCCCATGCAGGGCTAGCGCTGTCGATTGGCGTGGGCGCGCTTATTAATGCGTTGTGGCTCTTGCTGGGCTTGACTCGTAGCAAGGTGTATCAGCCATTGGCGGGTTGGTGGAGACTCTTAGCGCAAGTGCTGATTGCGAGCGCCTTGCTGGGTTTGGCGCTTATTTGGCTTTCGAACAACTTGCCGTGGCTTGAATGGCGAGCCTTGCCGCACGGGGCTTTGCAGCGTATCTTGTCTCTTTTTGGCATCATTGCAGCCAGTGGCTCAGCATATTTTGCTATGCTTGCGCTTATGGGTTTGAATTTCAAAGCGCTACTCAAAACAAAGGCTCATTAATCTTTCATGCTCAACCTCTCGCAACTCACCGCCCCTTCCACGCCGCTGGACTACTTTGCGCTCTTGGTGCAAAGCGATGAGAATTTTCCGCTGTTAGAAGCCGCTATCGCCGTGGCGCAGG
>JANPAY010000014.1:0-2179 GCA_031430155.1 Comamonadaceae bacterium | reverse complement strand
GTCCCCAGCACGCCGCTGGCCGCAATAATGCCAATGCCAAGCGCCGTCCAACGATCTAATGTGTGTGCAAAAACCAACCAACCGCCTAGAACTGCAAACGGAATTTGTACATAGAGGTATGGCGTGAGTACTGCAACAGGCGCTCGTGCATAACCCAAAATTAAAAAGCCATGTCCCAGTGTGGCAAAAATCGCAATCAAGACCAGCCAACCCATCACGCCCCAAGCACTCGTCAGTGCAGACAACCACACTGAGGCATTGCCTTGAATGACAAAGGGCAGCGCCACGGTTGCAAAAATAAAACCAATCCAACCCGTGTACCAATGCGTCGTGACGGCATCGTCTAATTTAGCCAAACGGTAAGTTAGCAGCTGAAACCCCGTACTGGTACCGACTAGTAGCAGCGGGATGAGTGAGCCCCAAGTAAACGCGGCATGCCCTGGGCGAATCACCACCAATGCGCCTACAAAGCCGAGCAGCACGAAAAACCACCGCATCGGGGACACTTTTTCTGCCATTGCAAACGCCGCAACGACCGTCATGATGAGCGGCGTCAGCATCATGATGGATGTGAAGTCAGCCACAGGTATAAGTTTCAAACTAAAAAAGGCCAATACGCTGGATAGTGTCAGCAAGAGACCTCGATATATTTGCAGACTCTTTGCGTTGGATGCGAGAGCAATCGAACCGCGTTGCCGTTTGAGCCACACACCTGTAGTCAAAAGTTGAAAACCAAAACGAAACCACATCACGACGGCAAAAGTCACCGCACCGCTGATAAATTTAGTCGCGGTATCCAGCGTCGCAAAAGAAGCCGCCGCCACAATGACATAAGCAATGCCCCACAAGGTTTGTTTCTCTAGATGCATCATGCTCGCACCATTCGTTTCAAACCTAACCACTGTTGCGCCCAAAAGCCACGTCCGTAATCCACCATTGGCTGATCGTCCACACCCGTCGGGTCATAGCGAGCTTCAAAATTAGCCGTGCCAAAAAACGTATCCCACCATGGCAGTAATATGCCAAAGTTGTGACCAAAACCGTGCGAAACGCTGTGATGCAAACGATGAAAACGTGGACTGACCCAGAGCCGCTCGCCGATGCGTCCAAAGGAAAGGCGAACATTCGCGTGCTGCAAGCTCTCCGATAACTGCGTCAGCACTACGATCAGCACAAATTGGCTAGGACTGACACCAATCAAAAATGCAGCGCAAATAAAGAGCACGTCAACAATGATGTCGTCCAAGAGATGATTACGGTTATCGCTCCAGCACGTCATTTGCGTTTGAGCATGATGCAAACTGTGCAGCGCCCACCAAGCACGCACGCCATGCTGCGCACGGTGAATCCAGTAGCCGACAAAGTCGAGCGCCACCAAATAGATGAAAAAGCTGGCAATTGAATTGTCTGTAAGGCTAGGCAGAAGTTGATCGAGATGGAACGTGCCCATCTCAAAACCAGCAAAACTGCCTGACCGCAACGCACCGAAAGCCTCATCAAGCAAGGGCTCTAACGTTAAAAACATAAACAGACGAAAGAGTCCCAATCGGTGAATGAGCGTGTAGAGCATGTCCACACGGATCGTGGCGTGGTCGCATACAGGCTCTACGGGGCGCAGCCGCTGCAAGGGCACGAGGACAAACGCAATCAACGCAATCTGCGCGCAACCCCATAAAAACCAATCTGCCGCTACGTAGCCATCTTCGACATAGCTGCCCATATCCAGCCACAGCATCACGGGCTGAAAAACTGATTCAAAGAGCCACTGCTGTGCGTCAAACATGGCTAGTTCGTCAAAGGTCTAATCCCGAGGCGCATGGTCTAAAGTCCATACGCCATGTGGCGATTTACCAACGGGAATTTGACGCTCAATTTTGCCGCTCGCCAAATCAATCACCGTCAACTTTTTCTCCCAGCGAGAAGTGACGAGTAACTTATTGCCCATGACTTCCATACAGTCTGCACCACTACCGCCAGGATACGTCGCAACGACTTTGAGGGTAGTTAAATCCATCTTATTGATGGTGTTGGCGATGCGGTTACTGACAAACACGTGGCGCTTATCGCCTGCCGAACGAAAGGCATGTGCGCCCTTGCCAGTAAAAATTTGCTGAGTCAGCTTTGGTAAAGCGCCGCTCACATCGAATACCTGCACACTGTCACCGCCCGTGAGGCCGAC
>JANPAY010000013.1:0-3254 GCA_031430155.1 Comamonadaceae bacterium | reverse complement strand
GTGTTGAGCCCGTAAACGTGATCTTGCGAACCAGTGGATGCGGAATCAAATAACCTGAGATTTCGGCTGGAGAGCCATAAACCAAACTAATCACGCCAGGCGACACGCCTGCATCGACAAAAGCTTGAATCAAGGCGGCTGGCGATGCCGGGGTCTCCTCAGGCGCTTTAACGATGATGGAGCAGCCCGTTGCGAGTGCGGCGGAGAGCTTGCGCACGACTTGGTTAATCGGGAAATTCCAAGGCGTAAACGCCGCCACGATGCCGACAGGCTCTTTGTGCACTTGCGCTGACACATTCATGGCGCGTGGCGGCACGAGGCGGCCATACACGCGGCGACCTTCTTCGGCGCACCATTCGATCGTTTCTGCGGCTGCGGCAGCTTCCATCTTGGCTTCAATCAGCGGTTTTCCTTGTTCTTGCGTCATCAAGGCGCCAATGGCGGCAGCGCGTTCACGCATCAGCACAGCGGCTTTGCGCATGATGTTGGAACGCTCTACGGCTGGCGTGTTGCGCCAGATTTGAAAACCCTTTTTGGCACTCTCAAGTGCGCGGTCAAGGTCGGCAATGCCAGCAAACGCCACGCGGCCAATCTCTAACCCCGTTGCTGGATTAACCACGGGCAAGGTCTTACCGCTGGCGGCGTCGCACCATTGGTTGTCGATGAGGAGTTGTGTGTTTTTGTAGATGGTAGCGGTCATGGTGGGTCCTTTTTTAATAAACGTTTGAATTAGGCGGCTTGTAAAATTTTACGTATGGGTGCAGGCAGCCCCAATTGCAACGCTTTAGCAACTGGGTGCCAACTCCCAAGGCTGTCCAGTTTACTGTGTGCAGCTGCATCCAACTGCACAATATGTAACCAAATATCTTTATGCGTCAGCACGTGCTTCATCACAGGTGAAAAAATCAGTTCTTTGTGCGCGGTTTTGGGCAAACTGGCAAAGAGTGCCGCCTCGCTGTCAAAAGGCGGCAAGCTATACAAACCCGCCCATACTTTGGAGGCGTTGTCTGTCGGCCTTTGCTGCAACAAAACATCACCCTGTTTGGTGCTGGCATGCAAGAGCCATATGGATTCCGTGCTGCGCTTGAGCTTCTTTGTCTTGACAGGGTATGCCAGCCAAGTCCTATCCAGATTGGCTTTGCATAGAGGTGCCACGGGACAGCTTGCACAGTCTGGCATACGCGCATGGCATAGCGTAGCGCCCATATCCATCAAGGCCTGCGTATAAGCGGGCATGGCCGTTTTTAGCTGTTTAGTCGGTAGCAGCTCGGTCGCTTTATCCCAAAGCAAATTCACCTCGGATGCCCTGGCTAAATCGCCATCAAACGCCAACACGCGAGCCAACACGCGCTTGACGTTGCCATCCAAAATCGCCACACGTTCGCCATAACAAAACGCAGCAATGGCCGCAGCGGTGGAACGCCCCACTCCGACCAATTGCTCAAGCTCTTTGGCCGTTTTTGGAAACTCGCCACCAAAATCCGCCATCACTTGATTCGCCGCGCGGTGCAAATTGCGTGCACGGGTGTAGTAGCCCATGCCACTCCAAAGCGCGAGCACATCATCTAACGGCGCAGCAGCTAAAAACGCAACTGTAGGAAATTTTGAGAGAAACTTGGTATAAAAGTTGAGAACAGTCGAGACTTGCGTCTGCTGCAGCATCACCTCGCTAAGCCATACGGAGTATGGGCTGCGCGAGTGCTGCCAGGGCAGACTGTGTCGCCCATGCTTGCTTTGCCAGGCGATGACTTTGGCTGCGAAAGTGGTCATTTAGGCGGGAATCCAAGTCCCTGTTGCGTTTTAGCATTTGCTTCCCCGTCTATGCCCTTGGATAGCGCCACCAGCCGCCTACCTTGAGTCTTGATGGCTTCTAACTGAACATCCAAAGCAGTAATTTGCGCGTCTGCGTCCGAACTAGAGCCTTTCACGCTAGAGACGGATGCGATGCGCTTGGCCAAGCTGCGCTCACGTTCAATCAATTCGGTTTGCAGCACCTGCACCGTGGACTGCGCCCATTGCTCAATATCAGCATGCGCGCTTTCAAAGATCACGCGCACTTGCACAAAAAGGGTTTGCAGCACCCGCTGTAAGTGGTCTTTGCTCATCAAACGCCAGCTATTTCCAAACTCGAGATGGTGCAGATGCGAAAGCCGCGTATTTGCCAGCTTGTCGGCAAAGCTTGCAAGCTTGGGTGCGGGCATCAGTGCAATGGCAAAACCGTGTTGCGTGTTCATGGCTTTGATTTTTAGGAACAAATCGCCATAGAGCCTTGCAAGATCAGTCTCTGAAGCTTCTAGATTGTTTTGCAACTCGGAAAAAGCATCTTCGTAACTTTGACGCAAACCCATTTTGAGCAAGCTGCCATCGAAAGCTTTACCCATGGCATAAATTTGCGCCTTTAGGCTCGGCGTGCTGATGTGCGTTAGCGCTTTGCCGATACCAGCCAAGCAAATCTCTTGCAGGCGCTCAAACTGTTTCCCTGCCTCGGCTACCTCTTGCTTTTCCACCGTCATGCGGGTCAGCATCATTTTTAGGTTTTGCGCGCTCTTGCCCACCACCGACTGGATCTGCGCTTTTTGATCGGCTACGTCGCGAAAGCGCCGCTCCAGCGCACGTGCTGCCGTGCTTTGCAGACGTGTCATGCCGCTCATACAATTTTGCTGAATGATGCTTTGCCGCTCGCGCACCAAATGCCCACCCAATATGGCTTCCAAATCAGGTAGGCCACTGCGTGCCAGCAGCTCTGGATCGTGCCGAATCTTTGCCATCAAGCCTTTTTGAGCCGATATCGCCACCACCGATTGACGGCTAATGCTGAGTAACTGCGCCGTGTCGATACATTGTTTTTCTAGCTCGGCATTGACTTCGGCGGGCGATTTCAAGTCGTCCCACAGCGTATCAATTTTGTTCAAAATCGCGTAGCGCGGAATATGCGCCGCAGCCGCGTGGCTCAGGTGTTCGCGCCATAAATCGAGATCGGATTTGGTCACGCCCGTGTCTGCACCCAAAATAAAAAGCGTCGCCTGCGCTTGACCTAAAAGCGCCATCGTCAGATCAGGCTCGACGCCAACGGCGTTTAAGCCTGGCGTATCCAAAATCACCAAGCCTTGCTGGAGCAGCGGATGCGGGATATTGATGCACGCGTGCCTCCAGACAGGCACTTCGACCTGCCCCAATCTATCGGGCGCAGGGTTATCGGGATTGCGTTCGCCATTTGGCCCATCAGGCAGCCAAAAACCCAGCTTGGTGGCCTC
>JANPAY010000012.1:0-1710 GCA_031430155.1 Comamonadaceae bacterium | reverse complement strand
GTTTGAGGTGAGCAACGGTGTAGGGCGCCATCATCAGCTCGAAGCCAAAGATGCGTGGCAAGAGGCGTTCGCTCACGTACTGCGGCCATATGCCTGCGTTGCCTTTGCTCGTCACGCTGGCGTGAACGTGGTCAATGACCTTGCGCAAAAACGTCGCCGTGCCTGCCGCTGGATCGAGAATCAACGTGTCTTTATCTGCCAGTCCATCTGGCTTACCGAGTTTTTCTTTCAGCAGCCAATCCACGCCGCGGACAATGAAGTCCACCACGGGCTCGGGCGTGTAGTAGACGCCGCGTGACTCGCGCAGAGCGCGGTCGTATTCGGCCAAGAAGCTTTCGTAAAAATGAAAAACAGGGTCTTCAAACCCAAGTTTTTTGCCTTGCCGATGCAGCACTTTGTCCATATCGACATAGTGCAAACCATTGGCGATTTGTTCAATTAACCAGCGCAGTTGGTGATTGAGATTGGGGCTAGCGATGTGCTGAAAGAATTGCCGCAAAAACGGATTGGCACGGGGGATGAGATGCTGCGATTTCTCTAGGCTAAAAGCGCTTTTGGCAATGCTGGGCGGCAGTGCCTCGGCTGCGCCGCCAAAGAGCGTTGTGTGCTCAAACACCCGCGCTGTAAAGAGTCCGTAGGCGGCGGTCTGCGCGTACATATCGGCAAACTCTTCAGGCTTCAAATCGGGCAGCAGCAGCGTTTGAAACGTGCGCAATTGATCGGTTAAATCGGGGTCTTTAAGCGTCACCAGTTCATTCACTAAATCGCGGAGCAAGCGGGTTTGTCCACCCAAGGTTTGCGCCAAGAGTTTTGGTGTATCGACTGTGGGCGTGACTTCGTTTAAGAAACTGCTAATCAGTTCATCCCACCGTGCTTGCGCGTCAGCTGCGGCTTGGATGGTTTTGCCGCCAACAGTGCCAAGCGACACCTCCATGCGCTTCTCACCGCGCACCAGCCAAACAAAATCGACGTAGTTGGTGACGATGAGATTAGGGAGTGCTTCTAAGTAGCGTTTGAGTTGCGGGGTTTTGAGTGTGGCTTTTAACTCGATACCGATGTCTTTAGCTTCAACAAAACCAACCAAACTGCTTGCCTTCCGCACCACGTAATCGGGTTTGTTTTCGCGTTGTGCGGCCTTGGGTTCGTTAGTTGCTTCTATTTGTTTGCCGTGGGCTTCAATCAAAACTTGCAATGCCGCGCGGTGCGTGTGCTCGGTGGCATCGCCTTTGCTAAAGGCTTTGCTGAGGGTTTGGATGTAGGTGGCGGTCGTGGTCATAAATCCAATACCTTCATTCCCAAAACCTTGGCGGCGTTGTTGAGCTGTTTATCAAATGTACAAAAAACAAAATCACCTTGTATCGCGCGCTCTGCCTGCCTTGCGCTTGCTAGTTGTACGCTGTCGTAGGCTCTAAGCCCCATAACCTGCGCGTGCTGAGCGGCAAATTGAAGGATGTCGAAACTTGGACTGACAACAATGTAATCTGTCCATTTATTTTTAAAAGCATCGAGTGCCGCCAGCGCCACGTCCTCTTGTGATTCACCTTGTCTGATTCTTCGCCCAAGCGCTGAATGCATTTCCACCCATGTCATTTCACTGACGACGCTACCAATCGCCTTGCTAGCTTGCGCACGAACTACTTGTGAATGATCTTCTTGTATGAAGAGTTTGAGTAACGCGGAGGTGTCATAGAAGTAAATCATCTTGGTCCG
>JANPAY010000011.1:0-4052 GCA_031430155.1 Comamonadaceae bacterium | reverse complement strand
TTGACGATATTGGCAATCGTGCCCAGCTGCCATACCAGCTTAACGACAAGCCCGGCATGGTCACACTGCAAACCGTGGCTGGTGAAAAAAGTCCGGTTGAGATCAGCGCCGAAATTCTGGCTACGCTGCGCTTTCGCGCTGAAGATACTTTTGATGACGATATTTATGGTGCAGTGATTACCGTACCCGCTTATTTTGATGATGCCCAGCGTCAAGCCACTAAAGATGCAGCACAGCTTGCGGGATTGAACGTGCTGAGGTTGATTAACGAGCCCACAGCGGCGGCGATTGCGTATGGACTCGACAATGCGGCTGAAGGCGTTTATGCCATTTACGACTTAGGTGGCGGCACGTTTGACATCTCCATTTTGCGACTGACCAAAGGCGTGTTTGAAGTCGTTGCCACGGGCGGAGACTCCGCTTTGGGGGGTGATGATTACGACCATGCTGTCGCGGCATTTTTGAAAAACAAAATCAGTACATTTGAAGCACGAAAAATAAAAGAAAAACTAACAACAGAAGATGCGGTGCAGGTGGGCGACCAGACCCTCACACGCGCGCAGTTTGTAGAGATTACCAAGCCGCTCACCGATCGCACGCTGGCAGCCGTCAAAAAAGCGCTGCGCGACGCGAAGCTGAAAGCTGTCGATATCGACGGCACAGTGATGGTGGGCGGCTCTACGCGTATGCCGCACATTCAAACCGTGGTGGGTGAGTTTTTTGGCAAGCCACCACTCACCAATCTCAATCCTGACGAAGTGGTGGCGCTCGGCGCTGCGATTCAAGCGAATCAATTGGCGGGTAACAAAACGGGTACAGACGCGGACGACATGTTGCTTTTGGATGTCATTCCACTCTCGTTAGGCATCGAGACGATGGGTGGTTTAGTCGAGCGCATCGTGCCGCGCAATCAGACCATTCCAACGGCGATGGCGCAGGACTTTACGACTTACAAAGACGGGCAAACGGCGCTGGCGCTGCACGTGGTACAGGGCGAGCGCGATTTGGTGGCAGACTGCCGTTCTCTGGCGCGCTTCGAGTTGCGCGGCATCCCGCCGATGGCGGCGGGTGCTGCCAAGATTCGCGTGACGTTTACCGTTGATGCGGATGGACTGCTCAGCGTGTCCGCAGTCGAGCAAAATTCAGGCGTAGAAGCACGAATCAATGTGAAGCCAAGTTATGGACTTACCGACGAGCAAATCGCCACCATGCTGAAAGACAGCTTTGGCACGGCGGCACAAGATATGGCGGCTCGGGCGCTGGCGGAAGCAAGGCTAGAGGCGGATCGCATGGTGATTGCGGTGCAGTCAGCACTTAGCTCGGATCGTGATTTATTGGATGCTAAAGAGCAAGCTCAAATTGATGAATTGATGGCAGCTTGCACCGCTTCTAAATCGCTGGAGGACGCCAAGTTAATTGAAGCCGCGACGGCAGCATTAGCGACGGCCACCGAAGCCTTCGCCGCCGCCAGAATGAATGCTGGCATTGCACGTGCGCTGGCTGGAAAAAACATCGAGAATATCTGAAGCACAATCACACCATGTCCATCACTATCAAAATTCTCCCACACGCAGAACTCTGCCCACAGGGCACGTCCATCAAGGCTTCCAGCGGTGATAGTTTGTGCGAAGCGCTCTTGGAGCACGGCATCGCCATCGAACACGCCTGCGATATGAGCTGTGCGTGCACGACGTGCCACATCATCGTTCGCGAGGGCTTTAACAGTTTGAACGAGATGGACGAAAACGAAGAGGATTTGCTAGACCGCGCTTGGGGGCTAGAGCCCAATTCGCGCCTGTCGTGCCAAGCCTTTGTGGCACAAACGGATTTAGTGGTGGAAATTCCAAAATACACCATCAATCACGCCAAAGAACTTCATTAAATCCTGCATTGAGCTAAAGGTCAAAAATCATGCGCCAAGTCATGCTGGATACCGAAACCACGGGACTTTCACCCGCCACAGGCGACCGCATTGTCGAATTGGGATGCGTTGAACTGCTCAATCGCAAGCTGACGGGTAACAACAAACATTACTACCTCAACCCCGAGCGCGACAGCGATGAGGGCGCTTTGCGTGTTCACGGACTCACAACCGAGTTTTTGAGCGACAAGCCTAAATTTGCCGAAATTGCAGATGATTTTTTAGCGTACATCGCGGGCGCAGACGAAGTCATCATTCATAACGCGCCGTTTGACGTCGGCTTCTTGGAGGCGGAACTCAAACGTGCTGGCAAAAATCGCTTTACCAGCGTAGTTGCCAAGGTGGTGGACTCGCTGGCGATGGCCAAGCACCAGTACCCTGGCAAGCGCAATAGCTTAGACGCGCTGTGCGACCGCTTGGGCGTGGATAACTCGGGCCGCAAGCTGCACGGAGCGCTGTTAGACGCGGAGCTGCTGGCCGACGTGTACATTGGCCTCACACGCGGGCAGGATGCGCTCTTGATGGATGCGGGCGCAGAAGATAAGAGTGCCCAGACTCAAGCGATCGACCTGCGTCAATACGATTTGCCTGTTGTGATGCCCTCAGACGACGAAATAGCGGCGCACGATGCGGTGCTTTTGCAGCTAGACAAAGCCAGTGGTGGAAAAACTGTTTGGCGAATCACTGAACCTGCTTTATAATCAGAGGCTGTGTGCGGCTGTAGCTCAGTTGGATAGAGTATCTGGCTACGAACCAGAGGGTCGTGGGTTCAATTCCTGCCAGCCGCACCAAAAGTTCTAAGCCCTTGATTCGTCAAGGGCTTTTTACTTTTCTGCACGGCCAAAAATCACTCGGCCTTCGCCCCACTGGCCTTCACCACCACTTCGTACTTTTTAAGCTCGCTTTGAATGAGTGCACCAAACGCCTCAGGTGTGGTGGGCGTGGGTTCGGCATAGAAGGCTGCAAAGCGCATTTTGATATCGGGGCTTTGCAGCGCATCGCTGAAAGCCTTGTGCAGCTTGACTTGCAGGGCAGGCGGCAGATTGGCTGGTGCGACCAGCCCCCACCACGTGTCAATCGAAAAATCTTTATAACTTTCGGCAACCGATGGAACATCAGGCAGTGCGGGCGAGCGTGTCAGCGTCGTTACGCCTAGCGCCTTCAACTTGCCACTTTTGATATTGGGCGCTGCGGTGGCGAGATTGTCAAAATTGAAATCGACTTGCCCCGACAAAAGCGCCAATTGCGCTGGATTGCCGCCACTGTACGGAATGTGTACGGCAAAAATACCCGCCCGTGCCTTGAACATTTCGCCTGCTAAATGCCCCGCACTACCCAGCCCACCGCTACCGTAATTGAGCTTGGCGGGGTTTGCCTTGGCATAAACCACAAAGTCAGCCAGTGTGGCGATGTTCAGGCGCTTTGCTGTTTCGCTGTTCATAACCAACACGTTGGGCACACGCAAGATTTGCGTAATAGGCGTGAAGTCGCGGATAGCGTCATACGGCATCTTGGTAAATAGATGTGGATTGATGGCGTGCGTGGCAACCGCTGCAATGCCAATCGTCATGCCATCTGCCGCGGCTTTCGCCACAAGGTCTGCGCCCAAATTACCGCCCGCACCAGGCTTGTTATCCACGATGACGCTGCCCAAGCTGTCTTTCACCTTATCGGCCAAGAGCCGAGCACTCACATCAATTGGGCCGCCAGCGGCGTAGGGCACGATGAAGCGAATCGCCTTTTGGGCTTGGGCGGATGCAACCAGTGGCAGCGCCGCGAGTAGCAGTGTCAAAAGCGATTTCATGCTGCCTTCGCCTTATCCGCTTCACTGAGGAACGAATCAGCATAAAACTCGTCCGCTGGTAATCCGCATTTTTCTACGTATTGCTTTTGCGCAGACTCAATCACAATGGGCGCGCCGCAGGCGTAGACCTGATAGCCGCTCATGTCGGGCACGTCAGCGATTGCCGCAGAGTGAACGAAGCCTGTACGACCTGTCCAAACATCCTCTGGCAGCGCATCCGAAATCACGGGCACGTAGCGGAGGTTCGGCATCGCGGCCAATTTTTCTTTCACCCACGCGTCCAAGTACATATCGGACGGGCGGCGACCGCCCCAATACAAAGTTGCG
>JANPAY010000010.1:0-2804 GCA_031430155.1 Comamonadaceae bacterium | reverse complement strand
GACTTGCGTGCTTGCCCGTACCGCTTTTATGCCACGCGCATCTTGGGTTTGCAGGATTCCGATGAGCTTGACGAAACCGTGGATAAGCGCGATTTTGGGACTTGGCTGCATGGCACGCTGTACCGATTCCATGAAGCTATGAAGTCGAGTTCCGTTCGGACTGAGCCTGCCCTAGTCTTGAGTCGTGAAGCTCTGCTAGATGCCTGTGCTCTAGCCGAACAAAAAGCTCTGCGCCTAGATGATGCAGCATTTTTGCCCTTCGCCCTGATCTGGCCAAAGACCCGGGGAGCATACCTGGCTTGGCTTGCCAAGCATGAAGCGAGCGGGGCGCGCTACTTGGGTGGTGAAATAAAAAAAGAATATCCATTAGCCGTGGACGGCAAAACAGTCAATTTGATCGGCACGCTGGACCGCATCGATACAGATGCGGCAACAGGCACAAGCTGGCTGCTTGACTACAAAACCGAATCACTGGATAAAACGAAAAAGCGCATCAAAAACGCTGGCGAGGACACGCAGCTGGCCTTCTATGCGGCGCTGGTGCACAGCGACAGCCCCGTCCGCGCGGCGTATGTCAATTTGGTCGAGCGTGTTAATGGGTCGCAGACCACGCAAACCATCGAGCTTTTAGATGTAGAGCAGCGCAGGGAGGCCTTGCTGGATGGCATCTGGCAAGACCTCTCAAAAATGGCAGCAGGCCACGGCTTGCCTGCCTTGGGCGAAGGCGATGCCTGTACGTTTTGCAAGGTGCGAGGCCTTTGCCGTAAGGATTTTCGATGACCACGCAAAAGCAAAATCCAGCTTATGCCATCAACGGCCAGCCTGCCAGTGCCGAAGCGTTTTACGCCATCGCCTGCGACCCACGGCGCAGCGTGGCGGTGGAGGCCTGCGCAGGTGCCGGCAAAACGTGGATGTTGATTGAGCGGATGGTGGCTGCGCTATCTGATGGCGTACGGCCCGATGAAATTTTGGCGATTACGTTTACCAAAAAAGCCGCAGGTGAAATGCGCGATCGCTTGCAAAAAAGATTGGCTGAGCCAGCGATGAAACCGCTCAAAAACCAGATGCTGGCCAGTGGCCGTAGCGTGCAGATTTCGACATTCCATGCTTGGTTTGCACAATTACTGCGGGCTGCACCACTCTCAGTTTTGAAGGAGCTCGCGCTTCCGCTGACTTATGAATTGTTAGAGGATGAGAGCGTACTCTTGCCCGAGCTGCGTCATGCGTTCTATGCTGCAGTCCTTGTGGATGTTGGCTTGCGAGATGATTTCGCTGCACTGATTGAAGAGCTAGGCCGCTCAAAAGTCGATGATGCGTTGGCTGGTTTGCTTGCCAAACGCACCGAGTTTGAGCTGACCGATCAGCAAGGATTGCTGGAGGCATCGGTCATAGATGCGGACGAGAAGCAGCCGACCCGTGAGCTGCACACGCTGGCCGCAAAAGTGCTGGGGCGCTATAAAACAGATGAGCTAAGAGCGGCTGCAAACAGCATTGAGGCGGGGCTTTTGAACGCCGATATGGATTTGCAGTTTGAGCAGCTGACGAGCGCGTTGTTGACGAAGGACTCCTCGCCCAAAAAGTACAAATCCAAAATCAGTGACGAAGACCGCGCGTTCATCACGGCAGCGCAGGACGATTTGCTAGCTGTCCTTGCAGCGCGGCATCAGCACACTTGCTGGCTGTATCAACAGCGGATGAGCCGCGTTGGGCGGGCGTGGCTGACGTGCTTTGCCGATCTCAAGCTCAGCCGTGGCCTTGTCGATATGGCTGATTTGGAACGCGCGGCAACCAAGCTGTTGTCTGACCCAGAACTTTCTGGCGCGGTGCAAGAGCGCCTCGATCAGCGGCTGCGCCACGTGATGATTGACGAGTTTCAAGACACCAATCCGCTGCAATGGCAGGCCATTCACGCTTGGCTTGGCAGTTATGCAGGGAGCGGCGGTGGTCAAAATCGCCCGAGTCTTTTTATTGTGGGCGACCCCAAGCAAAGCATTTACCGATTCCGCCGCGCCGAGCCGCGCGTGTTTGCGGCTGCGCAAGCCTTTATGCAAGAGACATTTGATGCGGCGCTGCTGTCGTGTGACCATACGCGCAGGAACGCCGCTGGCGTACTGGATGTCGTCAATGCGGCCATGATGAATGCGCAGGAGGCCAACGAATACAAAGGCTACAGGCCGCATACCACGCAGAGCGACGTGGCGGGATCAGCGCTTTGCTTGCCGATGATTGCGAGAGTCAAAGAGGAAAAAAATGCGCCCAAGGCAATTGAGGCCATTGAGACGAACTGGCGCGACAGCTTGACGACTCCGCGCGAGGATGCCGAGGAATCACTCAAAGCGCGTGAGGCCGACCAAGCCGCACGCTGGATTGCAGCGAATAGCGAGGGTCAGTCTGTGATGGTGCTCTCCCGCACGCACGAGCCGCTAGGCCATATCCAGCAAGCCTTACAGCGTTATGGGGTACGGGCTTCTAAGTTGGAGAAAAACGACTTGGCCGATATTCCTGCTGTGCAAGATGTGCTCGCGCTGCTACAGTTTTTAATCTCGCCGCATAGCGATTTAGATTTGGCGCGGGCGCTGAAGTCGCCGCTGTTTACTTGGACGGACGCGCAGTTGATGCAGCTTCGTAAAGCGCAACTAGCCGCGTTGCCAGTCAAAAAATCGTGGTTCGAATTGCTGGATGGGCAGATCAAAGAGCAGCTCACGCGCTGGCAAGCGTGGATGCAGAACTTGCCTCCCCATGATGCGCTGCAAGCCATTTACGACGATGGCGATGTCTTAAACAAGTACTTAGCCGCTATGCCA
>JANPAY010000009.1:0-1511 GCA_031430155.1 Comamonadaceae bacterium | reverse complement strand
TAGTTGCATTGCTTACACTTGCTTGGCAATGGCTTAATACGCGGCATCGCTTTAATGAAATTGAAAAGGCTTTGAGCCAAAAGCTTGATAATTACCAAGCGCTGAATCAACAAAGTTTGGCGCTGGCAAAACAAGCTGAGGAGCGCAGTACACAGGCAAATGCGCGCACCGTGATTTTAGAGCAAAAGTTAGAAGCGTCGCGCGACCAACAAGAGGTGTTGCAAACACTTTATGACCAATTGGCAGAAAACCGCGAAGCTACTGCACTGGCCGAGGTAGAGCAGTTATTGACGATTGCTAATCAGCAATTACAACTTGTAGGCAACGTAAAATCAGCGCTATTAGCCCTGCAAGCAGCTGACAAACGCTTAGAAGCACTTGATTTGCCACGCGCGACGCAATTACGCGAAACGCTTGCCACGGAAATAGATACTTTGCGTAAATTGCCGCAAGTAGATGTGATGAGTATCAGTGCACAGCTCGAAGGATTAGGTGATTTATGCGCCTCTTTACCTTTAATCAGCGAACGCCAACCTACCTTAAATCTCGTTGCGGCCAAACAAAAAGTACAGCCAGCGCAAGATTCAGAAGCTTTACAACATTTGAGTTCGTTACAAAAATTTGCCTTATCAGTATGGGAAGACATTAAAAATCTGGTAACCGTTGAGCGCATTGAAAAGCCTGAACCGCCTCTACTGTCTGCTGACCATACTTTTTACCTGCGTGAAAACCTAAAGTTAAGGTTATTAACCGCACGCATCGCATTATTACAGCATGATGAAGCAAGCTACAACGCTGATATTAAGTCCGTTAACAGTTGGCTGAATCAATATTTTGATACCAAACATCCTGACACGATTAAGGCATTCAAACTGCTTAAAAAACTGTCTGGCAGCAACGTTGGTATTGAATTGCCACAACTCACAGAAAGTTTGGCAGCGGTGAGCCGCTACAAACAAAGCTTAGAGAAAAGTGATTAAACGCCATGTTTAATAGCAAAAAAGCTGATGCAAGCGCTGAGTCATTAGCGTCAGCGTCTTTAAATTACGGGTCTTTAAAAACACCACCTGCGAAATCAAGGCGATTGATACAGTTCATTAAGCGTAAGCTTTTTTGGTCGATATTGATGCTTTTGTTATTAGTAGGCATCGTCTGGCTAGCAAGTAATAATCAAGGCTATGTGTTGATCGTGCGTGCGCCATACCGTTTTCAGTTTTCATTCAATTTTTTACTTATTTTGATTGTGCTAGGCTTCTTAGTCATCCATTTTTGCTTGAGATTTATACTTTTTTTAAGACGTTTACCTGTGAACCGACTAAGAAAAAAAGAGGCACTTTGGTTAAAGGCTGGCAATACTGCTTTGCTTGAAGGCATGCAGGCACTTACAGAAGGTGACTTAGAAAAAGCAGAAGCTGCAGCAAAACGTGCACACAATTTGATTCGTAATACTGAGCTTGAAACGCTAATTGAAACGATTAGCGAACAGAGAAAAGTGAATGAATCTAAGCAAT
>JANPAY010000008.1:0-1581 GCA_031430155.1 Comamonadaceae bacterium | reverse complement strand
CTATCAGCACGACGCGTGGGGCGTGGACGTAACCGTCAGCGGCTCGCAAAAAGGACTCATGCTGCCGCCAGGTATCAGCTTTAACGCCGTGTCACAAAAGGCACTGGAAGCCAGCAAAAAGGCCACGCTACCCAAGGCGTTTTGGGCGTGGGACGAAATTATTGAAATGAACAAAACGGGCTACTACCCGTACACCCCCAACACCAATTTGCTTTACGGCCTGCACGAAGCACTCAACATGATTTTGGGCAAAGACGCGAAGGCGGGATTGGCGGCAACTTTCGCACGGCATCAGCGCTGGGCGGCGGGCGTGCGCAGCGCCGTGAACGCATGGGGCTTGCCGATTCAATGCGGCGACGCGAGCGTCTATTCGCCCGTGCTGACAGGCGTGATTACGCCCGTGGGCGTGGATGCAGACGCAATCCGTAAGGTCATATACGAGCGCTTCGATTGCTCGCTAGGAACAGGACTTGGCAAGGTCAAAGGTCGCATGTTCCGCATGGGGCATTTGGGCGACAGCAACGAGCTGACGTTGATTGCGATGATTGCCGCCGTTGAAATGGGCTTGAAGCTATCCAACGTCAAGATTGCTGGATCGGGTGTGCAAGCGGCTATGGATTATTTTTCGGCTTGAGGCTTGAAGCCACCAGTTTTTTTGCTTTGAATTTGACGTGCGGTAATCCCTTGAGATCAACGTCTTGCGTATAGAGCGTCGCACCGTGCGCCTCTGCTGTTTGCCAAATAATCGCGTCTGCAAGCGCTAGTTTGTAACGAATTGCAGCTGCTGATGCTTCAAACATTTGTGCTGGAGACAAATCAACTACCTTGCCTTTAGTCATCAAAGTTAGCGCATGATCGGCTTGCTGTGGCAGCTTTAGATAAAGCAAGCGGCGACAGACTTCATAAATACTGATGCTAGGTATCAATAGATGTGCCGAGTCAAATAAGACAGGTTCGAAAAAGCTAGCGTTAGCATCGTTTGCGAAATACTCAAGCCATCCGCAAGAGTCAACGATGTTCATGTGAAATCCGCCGTTGTCCAATCCTCGGGGTCATTGGGCACTGATGTATCAATGCCAGGGCACATGCCGCGAGCCGATGCCATAGTGATCTCAGGCACCACCTCAATCCACTTGCCTTTAGCCTGCACGCGCATTTGCTGGCCTGGCACTAGGTTAAACATGCGGCGAATCTCTTTTGGAATCACCAATTGGTATTTGGGGGACAGGGCAACAGATGTCATACGAAATCCTTTTTGTTATACAAAAATTAAATTGTACAACGATATGACAACTCACGGTGATGGCGTCGTGTCTTTATTTTTCCCCACCCCACGCGGATTAGGATTCGCACCGGGGTTAGGAAAAGGATTCAGCGGCAATTCTGACCACGATGGCAAGCGCCAAGCCTTACGGCGTATGGGCTTAACAGCCATCACGCGTTTTCTGGCGACTAAAAAATAAAGCCCGCCGTGCCCTGGCGATTGGCTACTTTCAACAGAATCCACCACCAAGCCCAGCTCGGCTAGCGAATCGAGCAAGCGCGTTTTACCGTAAATTTGGATGCCCTCTGGCAGGCGCT
>JANPAY010000007.1:0-5991 GCA_031430155.1 Comamonadaceae bacterium | reverse complement strand
CACGCCTGCGCGAATGAGTAAACCAATCTTCGTACGCGTCAAAGTCCAAGTCAAAACCGCAAAGACAAGTAACCCCACCAACACCGCGAGCACACGGTATTTTTCTAACGAAGCGTCGCCTAGTAAGAATGCGCCGCGTAGTGCTTCGGGCAGCGGCAAGGCAATTTTGGCAGGTCCCCAAATCACTTTGATGAGCTCCTCGCCCATGATCATGCCGCCCACCGTAATCAAGATTTGCTTGAGATGCTGCCCGTACACAGGGCGGATGATGAATCGCTCGAAAGCCAAGCCAAGCGCACCTGCCACCAGCATCGCCACTAACATCGCGGGGAAGACAGCCATCAAATTTCGCCAGAGTTCTTCCGAGCCTGTCCAGTCACTCATCGCGCCCAGCACCGAGGTTGCTACAAACGCGCCCAGCGTAATAAACACGCCGTGCCCAAAGTTCAACACATCCATCAAACCAAACACCAAGGTGAGGCCAGATGCAATTATAAAAAAGATCAATCCCATTGCAAGGCCAGCCACCGTGAGCGTAAGCCATGTAGAACTAGAACCTACCAGCGGCAAAGCGAGCACCGCCAGCAAAGGCACGAGCAGCAAGGGTTTCCAATCGAATGTCATAACGCCAACCCCAAAAGTTTTTGTTGCAGCGCCGCGTCCTCGGCAAGCACTTGCATAGTGCTGGCGTGAATCACGCGTCCGTTGTCCATCACCGCGACCGAATCACCAAGACGCTTGGCGAAGTGAATATTTTGTTCCACGAGCAAAATCGTTGTGCCCGTGGCTTTGAGCTGCACAAACGCATCAATCATGTTGTTGATGATGGCAGGTGCAAGGCCTTTGCTAGGCTCATCCACAATCAGCAATTCGCGCGGCTCAACAATGGCGCGAGCAACTGCTAGCATTTGCTTTTGCCCACCCGATAGCTTGCCCGCAGGCGCATTCCAAAACTTTTTAACCGCAGGGAAGATGCCAAAAATCCATTCCAATCGCGCGGTGTCCATCTGGCTGGCACGGGATGCTTGCTTGGCGGCGAGCAGCATGTTTTCGCAAACCGTGAGGTCGGCAAAGATACCCATGTTTTCGGGCACGTAGGCGATACCTGCCCTCGCGATCTCTGGTGTAGGCCACGCCTGTATTGACTTGCCATCGAATGTGATACTGCCGCTAGAAGCTTGCCACAACCCCATGATGGTTCGCAGCGTCGTTGTTTTACCCGCGCCATTGCGACCCAGCAAGAGTGTGAGTTCACCGCGAGGAACGACCAAATCGACACCATGCAAGATGTGATAACTGCCGATGTGGGTGTGAACGCCTGAGAGTGTCAGCAGTGCTTGGCTCATAGTGCCACCTCTTTAGGTGCGATGCCAAGATACGCTTCCTGCACCACGGGCAAAGCAATCACGGTACTCGGCTCACCATCGGCCACTAGCTGTCCGTTGTGCAGCACGATGATGCGATCCGCCAGCTCGCGCACCACGTCCATCTTGTGCTCGACCAGCAAAATCGTCTTGGTTTTGTCGGTTTTGAGTTTGCGAATCAAATCCAAAATCACAGGCGCTTCGTCCGCGCTCATGCCTGCGGTGGGTTCGTCAAACATAAAGACCAATGGATCAAGCGCCATGAGTAAAGCCACCTCCAATTTGCGCTGATCACCATGTGGGAGACTGGCGACCAGCTTATCCTGCTGCCCACTCATGGCCACGGCTTCTAGCACCTCCATCGCCCTTATGGACAGCGCCTTGTGGTCACTCCAAATCGACCACAGATTGAGTCCGCGCAAATGCTTGCCAGTTCGCGCGGCCTGTACAGCAAGCCTTACGTTCTCTAACACTGAGAGATTGGGAAAAAGATTGGTGAGTTGAAATGCACGGCCTAGCCCAGCACGAGTTCGACTAGAGGCTGGCATACCGCCTAGGCTTTTCCCATTCAGTGAAACATCGCCTTCTGTTGCTGCTATTTGCCCAGAGATTAAATTGA
This sequence comes from Comamonadaceae bacterium, assembly GCA_031430155.1. Classification (GTDB taxonomy): domain Bacteria; phylum Pseudomonadota; class Gammaproteobacteria; order Burkholderiales; family Burkholderiaceae_C; genus JASGCK01. The sequence goes on along the minus strand of JANPAY010000007.1, from coordinate 4,008 downwards.
AATACGTCGTCTTACCCGCGCCGTTAGGCCCCACGATAGCAGTCAGCGTACCTGCCGCAAAGGCACAACTGACGTGGTCTACCGCCACATGCCCGCCAAAGCGGACAGTGAGATTTCGAGTCTCAAGCACGGGCTCAAGCATTGACGTTTGTTACAAAATTAACGCTTATTCCTAATCGGCACATTCATCTCTTCAGGCTTGATCTCGCGCACGAGTTCTGGCACGCCCCAAGCAAACGCTGGATCAACCTTGATCTTGAAGTGGTACATGCTTTGCATGGCTTGGTGGTCTTCTTTGCGGAAGGTCATCTTGCCCTTGGGTGTGTCAAACGACATGCCTTCCATCGCAGGAATCAGCGCTGCGCTGCTCGCATCGCCGTTGGTTTTTTTCAGGGCCGTGACCACCGCCATGGCAGCCGAAAAACCGCCTGCCGTAAAGAAATCGGGCGGTGTTTTGAATTGGCTGTAATGACGCGATACCAGCACTTCGTTGATCTTATTTTTTGGCATTCCAAAGTAGTAGTACGCCGCGCCTTCCATGCCAGGGAATTGCTTGTACGCCACCATCGCGGGCAGGATATTGCCGCCTGTGGCAATCTCAATGCCGTGGCGCTTCAAATCCATATCCGCAATCTTGAACGGATTGCCACCCGCCCAAATGATGAAGATGACCTTGCGACCAGGCAGGCCTTTGAGTTTGTCAATCAAGCGTTGACCGCCTGCGGTGAAGTCAGACGTTGCTGGTGGCAAATACTCTTCGTGCACCAGCTTAGCTTTTTTAATCGATTCACGAAACGCCTTCACGCCATCGCGACCAAAGGCCGAGTCCTGCGCCATCGTGGCAATCGTGATGCCTGCTTTGTCGAGTGCCACAGCGTTAGAGATCGCATCTTGCGAACTATTACGCCCTGTGCGGAAAATGTATTTGTTCCACTTGTCACCTGTAATGGAGTCTGCGACCGCTGGCTCAACCAGCAAAATCTTTTTGTATTCTTCGGCGACGGGCAGCATGGCGAGTGCGACGGGTGACGCCGTTGGCCCCACCGCAATATCCACCTTATCGTCACCGTAAGCCGCAGCCAATAAGGATTTGCCTTGGTCAGGCTTGCCGCCGTCGTCCTTTTCAATCACGACGATTTTCTTGCCACCAATGGTCATCGTTCCACCTGTCGCGTAGTCCAATCCCATCATGAAACCCGTTGCGGTTTGTTTGCCGTAGGCCTCTAGTGGCCCGGTCTTGCTGTAAATGTGTGCGATCTTGATTTCTTTGCTTTGTGCAATGGCACTCAAAACAGCACTCGTACAAGCCATAGCCAGTATGGCCTGCAGGCCAATTTTGGTAGCAAAGCGAAGGGTAAAACGATGTGTCATAAAAGTCTCCTTAAGAGGGTGAAGAAAATTCATTCTAGTGATTCAATATGGCGCTTTGTCCAGCGAGTCGCGCTTTGCCAAACTAGGGAACAGCTTTAGCCAGCTCGCCACAATCAAAAGCGTTCCCACGCCGCCCAGTACGACTGCGCCGACGGGACCCAACCATGCGGCCGTTGCGCCTGATTCAAATTCGCCCAGTTGATTAGAAGCACCAATAAAAATAGAGTTGACGGCGCTGACGCGTCCACGCATCGCGTCTGGTGTTTCTAGTGCGACTAGCGACATCCGAATCACTACGCTGACCATATCAGCCATACCCGAGATCATGAGTGCCACAAGTGAAATGGCAAAGACAGTGGACAAACCAAACACCACCATGCACAGGCCATAAACCGCCACGGCGTAAAGCAGTACCTTGCCGACTTTGCGCTCTAACGGCCAGCGGGTTAATGCCACAGACATGAGGAGCGCCCCCACCGCAGGCGCGGCGCGTAGCACACCCAGCCCAAGAGGACCTACATGCAAGATGTCTTTGGCAAAGATGGGCAGCAGCGCCACCGCACCGCCCAGTAACACCGCAAACAAATCGAGTAGCGTAGCGCCCAGCACCACCTTGTGCTGCCAAATAAACGACACGCCTGCAAACACGGTCTTCCATGTTTTAGGCTCGGGTGGATGTACCGTGCGCTGATGCTGCACGCCCAGTAGCAACCCTGCGGCCAAGACAAATAAAGCGCTACTCGTGCCATACACAGCCGCGGCACCTGCAAAATAGATGAAGCCTCCCAGTGCTGGCCCCAAAATCACCGCCCCTTGCGTGCCAGCCGAGCTAAAAGCGGTTGCTCTAGCAAGCAAAGACAGTGGCACAAGTTCGGGCATGAGCGATTGCTGCGCGGGACTTTGAAAAGCGCGGATGATGCCAAGCAAAACAGACACACCCAGCAAGAGGGCGCGGCTTGTCCACTGCTCAAAGCTTGTAAAGGCAAGCAATGCTGCCACTAGCGCCAGCCCTACCGACGTGAGCGTAAAAATGAATTTGCGACTCATGCGGTCGGCCACATGTCCCGCAGGCAAAGTCAGCAGTAGCGCAGGCAAAAATTGATAGAGTCCGACCAGCCCCAAATCCCAAGCCGAATCCGTCAGACTGTACATTTCCCAGCCCACAGCCACCATCAGCATTTGGCTACCTGCATTGGTCGCCACACGCGCCGTCCAATAGCGCATGAAACTGCGCTGCTTAAATAAGTCTGCGAGCTCTGCGCTCATTCCACGGTTTAGCGGCGCATCCAACCAAGGCCGTCGCTCGTGCCATTGGCTACCGCGCCCCTTGCTGGGCGGTACTCGCAACCGACCCAGCCATCCCAGCCGCAGTCTTTGGAGACTTCGTCGATCATGCCAAAGATGTAGTCGTAGTTCATCTCGCCCAAATCAGGCTCGTGCCGCATGGGGACGCCAGCAATTTGAAAATGTCCGACACGACCCGTGGGTAGGTACTTGCGAATCTTCATCGCCACATCGCCCTCCACAATTTGGCAGTGATACAAATCAAATTGGACTTTGACATTCGGCTCGCCTATAGCCTCAATGAGTTGATGCGCATGATCTTGGCGGTTCAAAAAGAAGCTTGGAATATCACGCGTGTTGATGGGCTCGATGAGCACATCCACGCCTTGCTTGGCAGCAGCTTTTGCAGCAAAGCGGATGTTATTGATATACGTGGCAGTGAGCGATTCACGCGATGCGCCTTCTGGCATCAAGCCCGCCATCACATGCAAACGCGGGCATTCCAGCGCTTCGGCATATTCAAGTGCGAGCGCTATACCCGTTTGGAACTCTGTCTCGCGCCCTGGCAGGCACGCCATACCGCGCTCGCCGTTGTCCCAGTCGCCTGGCGGTGCGTTAAACAGCACCTGCTGGAGGCCATACTGGGTAAGGCGTGCAGCGATATCTTCTTTTTTAAAAGCGTAGGGAAATAAAAACTCCACACCTTTAAATCCATCTTTGGCGGCGGCCGAAAAACGATCGAATCCTGAGCGGTCTAAAAATGGAAGCTCGGGGTAGAGCATGGAGAGGTTGGCGGCGAACTTTGGCATGTTTTCTTTCTTACCAGCTGGCATTAAAAGTTTTTCGAAGGTCAGCAATTTCTTCGTCCGACAATGGCGCGGCTTTGGAATTCGTCATTTGATACAGCTTGGCGGTTTCTTCCAACTCTTCCAGCACCGCCATCGCCTGTGCCAGCGAGTCGTGCCAAACGTTGGGGCCCAGCTTTGCCAGCATCACCGCACGCACCGCAATCCCGCGTTTGGCGTAGTGCGCCAGCATGGCAGCCACGCGCACAGCGACTGTTGGATCGCCAGGGCGGTGATACGGTACCAGCGGCACGTGCCCGACTTTCATGACGAAATACGGCGTGATGGGTGGCAAGAGTTCTGGCAGCGGACTGGCGTTTGAGCTCTTAGCAAGGGCAGCCAAAGTGAGCGCCACACAGGCTGTGCTGTGCGTATGAATCACCGCGCGGGTTTGCGGGGCATAGGGCTCTGAGGCCTTATAGATAGCGGCATGCAGAGCAATGGTCTTGCTGGCCTTATCGCCGCTAACTTGCTGTAAGTTGGCGTCCAACTTGGCGATACGCGCAGG
>JANPAY010000006.1:0-2668 GCA_031430155.1 Comamonadaceae bacterium | reverse complement strand
GTCGGATGCCGTTTGAATCGCGGGATGCATTTTGAGCAGCCACGGACTAGCCATAGGCGCAATCACCTCGTCAAACAAGCGAATGGCGCCCTTGGGCATTTGCTCGTAAGTGCCGTAGCGCAGTGCCAAATCGATATCATTATTTTCTAAATGAATAAATGCATCACTTGCATCAACGCGGATATCAATATCGGCATGAAGGCGCTGGAAGGCCTCTAACTTTGGAATCAGCCACGTAGAAGCAAAAGACGCAAACGTCGTAATCGCCACTGACTTGCGCGCAAGACCCCCGCGAATATTACGCACTGCTACGTCTAACCGCTCTGTCCAAGGTGCGACGACTTGCAGCAGCGCACGACCGGCAGGCGTTAGGGCTACGGTTCTTGTGCTGCGCTCAAATAATGCGCCACCAACATCATGCTCAAGCGCCTGAATTTGCCGACTCACGGCAGGCTGGGTTAGCGCAAGCTCTTCCGCCGCATTACGGAAATTAAGGTGCCGTGCCACTACTTCAAAGGCACGCAGGTTGTTCAATGCGACTGGGCGGACTCTAGTTGGAGCGGAGGCAGGCTTGGTGATGCGCATAATTAATTAATGCATTTAGAGCATCAATTGTGCCAGATCTTTTCATTGGACGAAGAAGAGGTAATCCGCGAGGATCAGCACTCCCTTCTAACAACCATTGAAAGGTTTTGTATGAGTGACGGCGCAAGAGTTGCAACTACATTCCAACTGCTCCACGGACACACCACTAGCTTGCGCAGCGAGCTTGGCGGGGTGCTCCGCGTGACAGGCGGTCGTTTGTGGATCACGAGCGATCACACGCAGGACGATTATTTTTTAGAAGCGGGGGATGTGTTTGCGGTGCCAAGTGGGGCGCATGTTGTGGCCGAGGCGTGGAATCAAAACAAAGCGGGGTCGGCCGAGTTTACTTTTCAGCATCCACCAAGCCCTTCACAAACCAGCGCTGCATGCCAATCACCACTAGTACTGGCGGAATGAGTGCCAGCATGGCGGTGGCCATGACTAACTGCCATTCGACTTGACTCTCTGCAGCAATCATTTGCTTGATACCAATCACGATGGGGTAATATTTTTCTTCGGTGCTCACTAGCAGTGGCCACAAATATTGATTCCAACCGTAGATAAACATGATGACAAATAGGGCGGCGATATTGGTTTTAGACAGCGGTAACAGCACATCCCAAAAAAAGCGCATCGGGCTTGCCCCGTCCATACGCGAGGCCTCTACCAACTCGTCTGGCACGGTCATAAAAAACTGACGGAATAAAAACGTGGCGGTTGCTGAGGCCAAAAGCGGTAGCGTCAGCCCTGCATAGCTATTGAGCATTCCGAGGTCGCTGACGATTTTGTACGTGGGTGAGATGCGTACTTCGACGGGCAACATCAGTGTGATGAAGATCAGCCAAAACACGATTTGTTTGAAACGAAAGCGGAAGTACACCAAGGCAAACGCAGATATCAGCGCGAGGATGATTTTGCCGACTGCAATCATCGAGGCGATGACAAAGCTGACACCCAGCATCTGCATGACGGGCGCACGCGTGCCCGAAGTGCCGCCAACGCTCAAAACCTGCGAATAGTTCGCCCATAACTCGGCGCCAGGCCATATGGGCATTGGACTGGAGATCACCGCATCGAGTGTATGGGTTGACCCTACAAAAGCAATCCAAATGGGGAGTGCCACCACAGCCACACCAATGATTAAGATGCCGTGCGAGAGCCAATCGAGAAGCGGTTTCCTTTCAACCATCAGTAATTCACTTTCTTCTCAACATAGCGAAACTGCACGACAGTGAGCGCCACCACAATCGCCATCAAAATGACGCTTTGCGCGGCCGAACCGCCAAGGTCTTGTGCCTTAAAGCCGTCGTAATACACGCGGTAAACCAAGATGGCGGTGTCTTTGCCAGGGCCGCCATGTGTAGTGGCGTCCACGATGGCGAAGGTGTCAAAAAAAGCGTAGACGATATTGATGACGAGCAAGAAAAATGTCGTTGGCGTAAGCAGTGGAAACGTAATCGTCCAAAAGCGCTTCCAAGGACTAGCGCCGTCGATCGAGGCAGCTTCAATTAGCGAGCGCGGGATAGACTGCAAACCCGCGAGAAAGAAAAGAAAGTTGTAGCTGATTTGCTTCCAAACAGCGGCCATGACGATCAGCGTCATAGCGTGCGTGCTGTTCAGCGCATAGTTCCAATCGACGCCCAGCAGGTGCAGCACATACGTCAACACCCCGAAAGAGCTATTAAATAAAAACATCCACAATACAGCGGCCACCACAGGGGCGACGGCGTAGGGCGTAATAAGCAGCGTTTTGTAGATGGACGCGCCGCGCATGACGCGATTGGCACAAACAGCCAAGAGTAAAGAGAATGAAAGCCCAATGCCCGCCACCAGCGTGGAGAAAAATACCGTCGTTTTGAATGACCCCAAATACGTCGGATCATTCCATAGCACTTTGAAGTTTTCTAATCCCACAAACTCGCGACTCACGCCAAAGGCATCTTCTTGCAGCACCGATTGATAGAGCGCCTGCCCGGCAGGCCAAAAGAAAAATAGCGCCACGATCACGAGCTGGGGCGCAAGCAAGAGCCATGGCAACCAGCGATGTGTGATTCGAGAAGAGAAGGTGACGCGCTTTTCCATA
>JANPAY010000005.1:0-9275 GCA_031430155.1 Comamonadaceae bacterium | reverse complement strand
TAGCTACGGTGCAGAAATCGATTTGCTACTCACGTGGCCAAGCGGCGACGTGTGGGCGATTGAAATTAAACGCAGCTTAGCGCCCAAATTAGAAAAAGGTTTTTATGCCGCTTGCGAAGATGTAAAACCAACCCGCCGCCTACTTGTATATGCAGGCACAGACACCTACCCGATAGGCGAAGGCGTACAAGTTATGTCGCTTGCAACGTTAATGGAGCAAGTTTCAGCATGAAGACTTTGTTATCAACTTTAGTAGAGATGACGTTTGGCGATAGCCTTCATCATTTGGGTGAGGTGTCTAACCGCATGCAGGATACGGCTGGGGTGTTTGCTTAAACTTTGCTGAACTAATGCCGCATCTCAGCCGCTCTAGCATGCCCCTGCAACCCCTCGCTATACGCCAACGTAGCCGCAATTAAACCCAGCGACTTCGCGCCTTGCTCGCTCACCTCAATGATGCTGCTGCGCTTTTGAAAGTCATACACGCCCAGCGGTGACGAAAAGCGGGCTGTGCCGCTGGTCGGCAGCACGTGATTGGGCCCTGCGCAGTAATCACCTAAAGATTCGCTGGTGTACGCACCCAAAAAGATCGCGCCAGCGTGTTTGAGTTTGGGTTCCCACTGATGCGGGTTGTTGCTAGAGACTTCTAAATGCTCAGGCGCAATTTGGTTGCTGATGTCGCACGCCTCGTCCATCGATTGGGTGAGGATCAGTGCACCGCGGTCGTTCAGCGATTTAGCAATGATGTCTTTGCGTGGCATCTGGGGCAAGAGTTTGTCGATGCTGGCTTGCACGGCATCGATGTAGGCTGCATCGGGGCACAGCAAGATGCTTTGCGCCAGCTCGTCGTGCTCGGCTTGGCTAAACAAATCCATCGCCACCCAATCAGCAGGAGTCGAACCATCGGCCAGCACCAAAATCTCAGACGGACCTGCAATCATGTCGATGCCAACCAAGCCAAAGACTTGGCGTTTGGCTTCTGCCACATAGGCGTTGCCGGGCCCTGTAATTTTGTCAACTTTAGGAATGGTAGCTGTGCCGTAAGCCAAGCTGGCTATGGCCTGCGAGCCACCTATGGTGAACGCTCGGGTGACGCCACCCACATAGGCAGCCGCTAAAACCATAGGATTTTTGACCCCGTTTGGCGTAGGTACAACCATGATGATCTCGCCCACACCTGCCACGTGTGCAGGAATCGCATTCATCAGCACGGATGAAGGGTAGGTCGCTTTGCCGCCAGGCACATAGATGCCGACGCGATCAAGTGGCGTGACTTTTTGTCCTAAGAGCGTGCCGTCCGCGTCCGTGTATTGCCAGCTCTCGCCATTGGCTTTTTTTTGCGCTTCGTGATAGCTTTTGATGCGTAAGGTCGCGCTTGCTAAGGCTTCACGCAGATCGGGGGCGAGTGAATCGTAGGCAGCTTTGAGCTCGGCTTGTGTGAGTTCTAGCTCGCTCATCGAGGTGGCTTGCACACCATCCCAGCGTGCCGTGTACTCAAGCACAGCTGCATCGCCTCGTGTTTTAACGTCTTGCAAAACAGCTTCTACAGTGCTTGCTAGCGCTTTTGTATCCTGCGCCGACACATGTAGCCGCGCTTGCAAATCAGCCGCAAATGTGAGGCTAGTAGTCGATAAACGAAGTGGTTTAGCGGATAGCATTTTCAAACGCAGTCAGGATAGGGCGGAGTAAGTCGTGTTTGAGTTTGAGAGCCGCTTGATTGACGACCAAACGCGAGCTAATGTCCATGATGAATTCGACTTCGACCAAGTGGTTCGCCTTGAGTGTTGATCCCGTGGAGACCACGTCCACAATGGCGTCGGCCAGACCCGTGAGTGGTGCGAGCTCCATCGAACCGTAGAGCTTGATGATGTCCACATGCACGCCTTTGCTGGCAAAAAAGTCACGTGCGATTTGCACAAACTTGGTCGCCACCGTGAGGCGCGCACCTTGTTTAACGGCGGCTTGGTAGTCAAAACCCTCACGCACGGCAACGCTCATGCGGCAGGCCGCAATTTTGAGGTCTAGCGGTTGATAGAGGCCATCGCTGCCCGATTCGATTAAGGTATCTTTGCCCGTCACGCCTAAGTCTGCACCGCCCAGCGCCACATAGGTGGGCACATCGGTAGCACGCACAAGTAGCACACGCACATGCGGCTGGTTGGTTGTCAAAATGAGCTTGCGAGTGGTCTCGGGGTCATCTAACACCTCAATGCCCGCCGCTTTAAGCAGTGGCAAGGTTTCGTCAAAGATGCGACCTTTGGAGAGTGCGAGTGTGATCATAGGTGTGGACGTTGTCATACGCTTACTTTACTCGCTCACTTCACGCGTTCAATATCTGCGCCAATACCGCGCAGTTTCTCTTCCATACGGTCGTAGCCGCGGTCCAAGTGATAGATGCGCTCAATGGTGGTCTCGCCTTCGGCCACGAGACCCGCAATCACCAGCGACGCAGAGGCGCGAAGGTCAGTCGCCATGACATGTGCGCCCGATAGTTTGGCACTGCCCGTCACCATGGCCACTTTGCCATCGATTTGAATGTTCGCGCCAAGGCGTACCAGCTCGTTCACGTGCATGAAGCGGTTTTCAAAAATGGTTTCTGTCGCCATCGAGCTGCCAGCAGCCACTACATTGAGCGCCATCATTTGCGCTTGCATGTCGGTGGGAAAGCCTGGGTATTCCGTGGTTCGAAAAGATTGCGCTTTGAGCTTCCCCGATGAGGTGATCTGCAGGCCGTGCGCGGTGGCGCTTACAGAAGCACCTGCTTCGCGAAGCTTATCCAGCAAAGCGTCCAGATGATCGGCTCTTGCGTTCTCCAAAATCACATCGCCGCCCGTAGCCGCTACGGCGCATAAAAATGTACCCGCTTCAATGCGATCAGCGACCACGCTGTGCGTGCAGCCATGCAATTTTTCGACACCCGTAATCGTGATGCGGCTGGTGCCATGTCCGGTAATTTTTGCACCCATGGCGATTAGCATTTCAGCAAGATCAGGAATTTCGGGCTCTTGCGCAGCATTTTCCAAAATCGTCACGCCATCGGCCAAGCACGCTGCCATTAGGAAGTTTTCTGTGCCCGTGACCGTCACCATATCGGTGGTGATGCGAGCGCCTTTAAGGCGTGACCAGCCTTCTGGCAAACGAGCGTTCATGTAACCATGCGCCACGTCGATGATCGCGCCCATGGCTTGCATGCCCTTGATGTGCTGATCGACAGGGCGAGAGCCAATCGCACAGCCGCCTGGTAGTGAGACAGTCGCTTTACCAAAACGAGCGAGTAGGGGCCCCAGTGCCAGCACCGAGGCACGCATGGTTTTCACCAGTTCGTAGGGCGCTTCTGGCTTATCCAGTGCGGAGGCGTTCAGCGTGACCACGCCATCATCAGTCCGCGCGAAAGCCACGCCCATATTGCGAATGAGCTTCTCCATCGTGACCACGTCTTGCAGTCGAGGGACATTTTTGAGGGTCACCGTATCCGCTGTTAAAAGCGCGGCGCAAAGCTCGGGCAAGGCGGCGTTTTTAGCGCCAGAAATTGAGACGGTGCCATGAAGGGCGCGTCCGCCACGGATGAGAAGTCTGTCCATATGGGTGATAACTAAGCAGAATGAAAAAATGAGTATTTAAACGAATGAGGCTGTCAAATGATAGCCGTGTGTATGCGAATGGACGGGCTACAGATTACTGAAAAGTAATTCTGTAGTAACGAGTGAGTTTTGTTGAGCATATTTTTGTAGCTGAAATTCCATAAGTAGCTTTGGCACCTTCCAGCCAGCTGAGGAATGCATCTGGAACTTCGTCCGGATGACATCCCCAATCATCAAACAGAAAATACATTGGATCGCGTCTATGTATAAGGTATGCCTCGACTATTTTGAGCGCCGTCAAAGTTGATGAGCCCAAGTCAGCATCGAAATGAACGAGAGAGACGTTGTTAACTAAGCGCTCTAAAATTAAAGGAATGCATGGATCCTTGAACCATGCTTTTATTAAGCTAATTTGTCGATTTTTTGTGCCTAGGCACCATCGCTCAAGATTAGTTTTTACTAGATCAAAGGATGTGTCAGAAAATGTTTCTTTTGCCCATATGGTAGAAGTTTCTGGTAAGCCTTCAAATGAATCGATTCCTATAAACTTTCGGTCGATGACATCATGACCAAAGCCATAAGTCAGCAAAATGAGCCCTGTACCTTGAAAAGTGCCAAACTCTAAGACGTCCCCAGAAATACTGTTTGCCTTGATCTCTTCGGCTACAGATCGCATGTTCAAGTAGCGCCCAATTTGATGCTCTGCTTCCGGAAATCCGCTTAATTGGTTGTATAGATCTTGATCGAATTGATTTATGGACCCAACTAGGTATTCTTGGCTGCTAAAGTTAAGATTGACTTGGTCCATAAATTGGCTAATAGCGCAGCGCAGGTGTAGGAAGAAGTGGAAATGGTGCCGGAGAGATGAATCGAACACCCGACCTTCTCATTACGAATGAGCTGCTCTACCGACTGAGCTACACCGGCACACCAAAGCCAAGAATTATAAACGGGCAGCCTAAAAATTAATGCTTGGAAATTAATGCTTGGTGGTACTGACGGGTAGCAAAATGGCGTCGCTATTTTTAAGTAAGCGATCGGTGTTGCTCAGCGATTCTGTTGCTTGTGCAAACTCGGCATCTGTGAGCGGTGTTGGGGCACGCTCTAGCGCGACTTCCAGCACACGGTCAATCCAGCGCACGGGGATGATTTCCAGCAAGTTTTTGACGTTATCTGGAATGTCGGCAAGATCTTTGATGTTGTCTTCAGGGATGATCACGGTTTTGATCCCGCCCCGAAGTGCCGCAAGTAATTTTTCTTTTAAACCACCAATGGCCGTGACTTCGCCGCGCAAGGTGATCTCGCCTGTCATGGCGACGTCCGCGCGAACAGCAATACCTGTGAGCGCCGAGACCATGGCTGTCGTCATAGCGGCACCCGCACTGGGACCGTCTTTGGGTGTGCCGCCATCAGGCACGTGAATGTGCATGTCTTTTTTCTCAAAGGCCGTATCGGATATGCCAAGGAAGCGTGCACGGCTTCGCACCACGCTGCGTGCCGCCTCCACGGATTCTTTCATCACGTCGCCCAAGCTTCCTGTGCGCGTGATATTGCCCTTGCCGGGCATGACGGCGGTCTCGATGGTGAGCAAATCGCCGCCCACTTCTGTCCACGCCAGTCCAACGACTTGTCCGACTTGATTTTGCTTTTCTGCGCGGCCATAGTTGAATTTGCGGACACCCAAAAAAGTCATCAAATTGTCGGCATCAACGGTGACGCTTGCGCCGTAGGTTTTGAGCTGAATGCCCTTAACCACTTTGCGGCAAATACTGGACAAATCGCGCTCTAAATTGCGAACGCCTGCTTCGCGGGTGTAATAGCGCACCATGTCGCGAATCGCCGCTTCTTCCACAATCAATTCTTCTGGCGCGAGCCCATTATTTTTCAGTTGCTTAGGCAGCAAATAACGAATGGCGATATTGGTCTTTTCGTCTTCGGTGTAACCCGACAAACGGATCACTTCCATACGGTCTAAAAGCGCGGGCGGAATGTTGAGCGTATTGGATGTCGCCACAAACATCACGTCCGACAAGTCGAAATCAAGTTCAACGTAGTGGTCGCTAAACGTATGGTTTTGTTCGGGGTCTAAGACCTCTAAAAGTGCACTGGAGGGATCACCGCGCACATCTGAGCCAATTTTGTCAATCTCGTCTAAAAGGAAGAGGGGATTGCGCGTACCAATCTTTGAGAGGCTTTGCAAGATCTTGCCTGGCAAGGCACCGATATACGTGCGGCGATGGCCGCGAATTTCAGCCTCATCCCGCATGCCGCCCAGCGCCATCCGCACGTACTTACGCCCTGTGGCTTTGGCAATCGATTGCCCCAGTGACGTCTTGCCTACACCAGGAGGTCCCACCAAGCAAAGAATGGGCGCTTTGAGCTTGCCCACACGCTGCTGCACAGCGAGATACTCCAAGATGCGTTCTTTGACTTTATCGAGCCCGAAGTGGTCTTCGTTCAGCACGCTATCGGCCAGTATCAAATCATGCTTGATCTTGGTTTTTTTGCTCCAAGGCAAACCAATGAGCACATCAACATAGTTGCGAATCACCGTGGCTTCTGACGACATGACCGACATGGTTTTTAGTTTGGCAACTTCTTTTAATGCTTTTTTCTCAGCATCTTTGGGCATTTTGGCTTGCTTGATCTTTTTCTCAAGCACCACAGCATCCGCGCTGTCGTCGCCATCACTCAATTCTTTTTGAATCGCCTGCGCTTGCTCGCGTAGGTAGTAGTCGCGCTGGTTTTTATCAACGGATTTTTTGACTTGTCCGCGGATCTTTTTATCGACATTCAAAATATCGATCTCACCCTCTAATTGCGCGAGTAACGTCTTCATACGTAAGGTGACATCATCGGTTGCAAGAATGGCTTGCTTTTGCGCGAGTTTGAACGGCACGTGCGAGCTGATGGTATCCGTCATGCGACCCATGTCGTCAAGCCCGGCAATCGAGGCCATGATTTCGCCTGGGATACGGCGGCTGAGTTTTGTATAGGTTTCAAACCGCTCAATCACCGCGCGGCGTAAGGCTTCTAGTGATGTTTTTTGTTTTTCACTGAGGGTATAGCCATCGATGGATTCAGCGGGGATTTGCGGTGTGACTTCGGCCCCAAAAATAGCGTCCTCCATCAATCGGATGTCGTGCACCTTGGCACGCTGCAGGCCTTCAATGAGCACTTTCACCGTGCCATCGGGCAGCTTCAGCATTTGCAAAATGTTGCCCACGCAGCCGATGTCGAACATGTCGGACATAGCCAATTCGTCGCTCGCATCCTCTACGAGAGCATCGCTTGCAGCGGTAGATTTTTTGCCGCTTTTCTCTAACTCAGTAGCGGTGTCCTTTTGCGTGAGCAGCAGCACGCGTTTGGCGCTGTTCATGGCAATCTCTAATGCCCTTATGCTTTTGGTGCGTCCCACAAACAGCGGGATCACCATCTTGGGGTACATCACCACATCCCGAAGCGGGACGAGGGGTAGCACGGTGCGTTCTTCTAGCAATAAGGCTTGAGTCGACATGCGGTGCTTTCTAAAAATTACGCTGCTTTGGCCTCTTGAGCGCCTTTGCGGTAGACCAAGAGAGGTGGGCGGTCGTCTGTGATGGTACCCGCATCGACAATGACTTTTTCGACATTGCTGGCGCTTGGCAAATCGAACATCGTGTCAATCAAAGATTGCTCAAAAATGGAACGCAAGCCACGCGCACCTGTTTTGCGTTTGATGGCTTTTTTGGCAATCGCAACGAGTGCTTCAGGGCGAACATCGAGATCAACACCCTCCAAAGCCAGCATTTGTGCATATTGTTTGACGAGCGCATTTTTGGGTTCTGTGAGGATCGATACAAGCGCTTCTTCGCTCAACTCTTCTAGAGTTGTGACAACGGGCAGACGACCAATGAGTTCGGGGATGAGGCCATATTTAATCAAATCTTCGGGTTCGACATCTTTAAAGAGCTCAGTCAAATTGCGATTCGTTTTGCTTTTAACGACCGCGCCAAAGCCAATACTGGTGGACTCTGTACGCGATTCAATGACTTTATCTAAGCCTGCGAATGCACCGCCACAAATAAACAAAATGTTGGTCGTGTCGATTTTTAAAAAATCTGAGTTCGGCACTTTGCGGCCACCCTGCGGGGGGACGCTAGAAATCGTACCTTCTACGATTTTGAGTAGCGCCTGCTGTACGCCTTCACCCGATACATCACGCGTGATGGATGGGTTTTCGGTTTTGCGCGAAATTTTGTCGATCTCGTCAATAAACACAATGCCTTGCTGGGCTTTGGCAACGTCGTAGTCGCAGGCTTGCAAGAGTTTGGTAATGATGCCTTCCACGTCTTCACCGATATAGCCCGCTTCGGTGAGCGTGGTGGCATCGGCCATGGCAAACGGTACATCTAAGGTGCGAGCCAGTGTTTGCGCCAGCAGCGTTTTGCCTGAACCCGTGGGGCCAATTAACAAGATGTTACTTTTAGAGAGTTCAACATCGCCTTTTTTGGCTTTGGCTTGGAATCGAATCCGTTTGTAGTGGTTGTAAACAGCGACAGCCATGGTGCGCTTGGCGCCATCTTGTCCAATGACGTAGCTATCCAAGTTGCGTTTAATCTCCGCTGGCGTGGGCACGCCATCTTTGGTTTCTTTGGCGATCACGCCAGGCAACTCTTCTTCTAAAACGCCGTTGCAAAGCTCAATGCATTCGTCGCAAATAAAGACATGAGGGCCTGCAATCAGCTTCCTAACTTCGGCTTGATCTTTATTGCAAAACGAGCACGACAAAGGTGCCAGCGCAGCCCCTGATGCTTTTGCTGTGGCTTTATCGATGCTCGGTTTTTTATCGGCCATAGTTTAAAAGAGCTTTAGTTTGCAGCAGGGGTATCAAGGCTTGGGCGCTGGGCGATGACTTGATCCACAAGGCCGTATGCCATGGTTTCTTCGGCGCTCATCCAATAGTCGCGCTCCATGTCTTTGGCGATTTTCTCTAAAGGTTGTCCTGTGCGCTCAGCCAAAATTTTGTTGAGTTGCTCACGTGTTTTTAAGATTTCACGAGCCGAAATTTCGATATCAGCCGCCGTGCCACGTGCTCCGCCCGAAGGCTGATGAATCATCACGCTAGCGTTAGGCAAGGCAATACGCTTGCCCTTGGCGCCAGCTGCCAGTAGAAACGCGCCCATGCTAGCGGCCATACCTGTGCAGAGTGTCGAGACATCAGGTTTGATGAAGTTCATGGTGTCAAAAATCGCCAATCCTGCGCTGACCGAGCCACCTGGCGAATTGATGTAGAGGTAAATGTCTTTCTCTGGATTTTCGCTCTCTAAAAACAGCATCTGCGCCACCACCAAATTGGCCATGTAGTCCTCAACAGGGCCCACCAAAAAGATGATCCGCTCCTTGAGCAAGCGCGAATAAATGTCGTAAGCACGCTCGCCGCGCCCCGTCGTTTCAATCACCATGGGCACCATGCCAAGATCCGTCCCTCGTGATGGCATGTCAGTAAGTGATGGATGGCTGCTGTACATGGTGTGATCCTTAAATCTGATGGTTATTGAATTATTGTTGAGCCATAAGCTCATCGAAGTCAATAGACTTGGGGACGACTTTTGCTTTTGCAAGTACGAACTCGGTCACGTTGTTTTCCATCAAGATGGCATCGACTTCGCCAAGGCGTTGGCGGTCGCCCATGTACCACTTCACCACTTCGGC
>JANPAY010000004.1:0-4118 GCA_031430155.1 Comamonadaceae bacterium | reverse complement strand
CCAAGGGCTGTGACCTGCGCCGACACCCAACCCAAATACGACAGCATGATGATGAGCGAGCACAGCACTTCGACGCGCTTGCCAAAACGCTCGCGAAAATAGTCGCTAATCGTGAGCAGATTAAGTTTGTAGAGCTTGGCGGCGAAAAACATGCCCACAAAGATGAGGCAAAACCCTGCACCAAACGGGTCTTCAATCACGCCATTTAAACCGCTGCCGACAAACTTGGCAGGAATGCCCAGCACCGTCTCCGAGCCAAACCATGTGGCAAAGGTAGTGGTGACGATCATGACCAGCGGCAAGTGCCTGCCTGCGATGGCAAAGTCGGCTGTATTCTTGACGCGCCGAGCGGCAATTAATCCAATGGCAATGGTGATGAGTAGGTAAGCAAATACAAGCGCGAGAAGCATGATTATTTATTTTCAGGTTTCACGTATTTTTTTAAGAATTCAAAAATCAAAACAGGCAATTGAGGGATCAATTTTGCATAAACAGGCGCGTTGTTTTTGATTTCATTGAGGAGTTTATCCCAGCCCATTTGCTCGCTCATCCAGCTTTCTAAAAATGGCTTGGCAGTTGTCCATAAATCGAGATCGGGATCGAGTTCGCGAGCCAGACCTTCTACGTTTAAGAGTGTCTTTTGAAGTAACACCAGTTGTGGCTGGATCGCCACGTTAAATCGGCGCGAAGTTTGGAACAAACGCAGCAGCACGACACCCAGCGAAATGTCTTTGAGTGGCTTACCAAAGTAGGGCTCGCAGCAAGTGCGGATGGCAGATTCCAGTTGCTCGACGCGCACGGTTTTATCAACCCAACCCGACTCAATGTGCAGCTCGGCTACGCGTCGGTAGTCGCGTCTAAAGAAGGCTAAAAAATTATGCGCGAGGTAGTCTTTGTCTGTTTGTGTGAGCGATCCGACAATACCAAAGTCAAACAAAATTGGCGTGCCCAATGACTCAGGCGCAAGGCTGACCGAGATATTGCCTGGATGCATGTCTGCATGAAAGAAGCCGTGGCGAAAGACTTGGCTATAAAAAATGATGATGCCGTCACTAGCGAGTTTTTTTAGATTCACGCCCGCGGCTTTCAGCACGCTCGTTTGATTGATTGGTACGCCGCTCATGCGCTGCATGGTCATCACCTCTGTGGCGCAGTAATCAAAGTGCATATCGGGAATCAGCACACGCACATCAGGCTCTTTAAGTTCACTCATTTGCCGTTTGAGCTGCACCGCGTTGGCGGCTTCGCGCATCAGGTCTAGCTCGTCGTGCAGGTAAGTGTCGAACTCGGCCACCACTTCATCGGGGCGCAGGCGTTTGCCATCGGCACTTATGCGTTTGACGATCCATGCCATAGCGTGCATCAGCATCAAATCTTTATCAATCGAGCGCACGACGTTAGGGCGAAGCACTTTCACAGCAACGGGTGTTTGCGCGGCATCGTTCAAAGTGGCAAAGTGAACCTGCGCGATGGAGGCGCTTGCCACGGGTGTGCGGTCAAAGCTAGCGTAAAGATCAGTTAGGGCTTTGCCCAGCGCGCGCTCAATCGTGGCAATCGCTACATCGCCGCTAAAGGGCGGCACGCGGTCTTGCAGCTTGGAGAGCTCGTCGGCAAAGTCAGGCGCAAGCATGTCGCGTCTTGTGGAGAGTACCTGTCCAAATTTAATAAAGATGGGGCCGAGCGCCTCGAATGCCTCTCTAAGCCTTTCTGCACGTGGCTTAGCCGAGAGGAGTTTTTGAATTAAACCAAACCAAAGCGCCACCCACAGGATGAACGACGCCCGAAGAACCATGCTAAATGGGGATAACAGCCACTTCATGATTTTGTTGCCACCCACTCGCGTAGTTTGCTACGAAGCTCGCGCATGGAGCTTGCAATGTGATGTGCGGGTACGTTACCCACGATGCGCGCTAAATCGCCTTCTAAATCCCACTGCACGTTTTGCGCTAGCCATTGCACGTCGGCGGCTAGCTGCACGTCGCCCTCAATGCGAACGTTTGGTTTATCGCCTTGCATCAGCTTTCTGCCAAGCTCGGCAACATCGGTATCGATGACCTCGAGCAATAAATCAATTTTTGAGTTTTTACTCTCTGGCTGGGAAGCCAAAGCCAGCAAGCCTACAGCCGAAGGTGTGAGCAGCATCGTGTACTGCTGCCAAGCAAATTTAACCACTCGACCTTTTTGCCTAGCCAAGCGCTGCATGGCTTCGGGCTCTTGCTGCAGCACATGATTCAGCAACAGCACGATGCGGTTGTGTCCCTCAGCGACTAACCATTCGGGTGGCTGTGGGAGTTTGCTAAAAAATGACGTAAAAAAATCAGGCAGAGTATTCATCTGCCTGATTATCCTTTGGGTTTTTACTTAATTAGTCGAGCGCTTGAATGCCCGCGACCAACCAACCCCCACCCGCAACGGGTTTAGTCAAGTTCCACACTTCTTTGAATGGCTCAGGGGCGAGTCCCACTTCCTCTCGGATGACGCCTGAAAACTCGACGCTCGCCATAAAGTGGGCTGAATGAATACCAGCGGGCAACTCTTCAATTCCCATCAGTTGTGCGTCTACCGAGATCACCTCGGTGCGGTGTACGGTACCCGCTGGCGCAGCGGCATCACGCTCAGCGATTTGTGTACGGATCTCAGCTAGCATTTCTTCGGTCAACATGGTTTTAAGCGTCGTCATGTCCGCCTTGTCCCATGCCGCTTGCAAGTTCACAAAGTGTGCTTTGGCACCTGCCAAAAAGCCAACCGTGTCAAAACCAGCAGGTATTCCCCAGTTTTGCGTACCTGCAAGAGCAGAGGGTTCCTCTGCTGCGCTTGCACCAATAGCCGAGCCAATCATCGATCCACCTTGCGCGGCGGCTGGGGCATCTGTGAACACCGTGCGCTCAAACGGACGCGCTGCGGCATCATTACCCACGTTATTGGGGTTATAGCCGTTGGCATAGGCGGGCTGCAAATTCCCCTCTTGTTGGCTTGCTTTGTAGCGTTTGTACATGTTCCACGCCATGAAAGCGGCAACACCCATTAAGAGCATCATCAAAATACTACCCATAGCACCGCCTAAAGCGCCGCCAAGGCCCATCGAGTTAGCTAGCCAAGCTAGACCCAGTCCCGCGGCAAGTCCACCCAGCATTGCACCCCAAGGCTTTTTAGGTGCAGCAGCCGGTGCCGCTGGAGCTGCAGCTGGAGCAGCGGCAGGTTTTGCCGCCTGAGCAGGCGTAGCAGCGTTTTGCGGTGTAGCTTGTCGATTGGTGACGTTTTGCGATTGCTGACCGACTGATTTACCACCTCCCATACGCTTGGCCGCCTCCGCATTAAGTGTGGAAAAAACCAGTGCAACGGATACCGCCGCAATAGCTAAAGCAGACATGAATTTCATGAAAAACTCCTTGAATAGAAGAGGACACATTAAAAAGTAAATGACAAGTTCAATATAGTACGTATTTTCCACATTTCAAGCTAACACAGACTAAGAAAAAACCTTATTAATCGACAAGATGGAATTACTGTTGTTTGATTCCCACATGCAGCGCGACCACACCTGCCGAGAGGTTGTGCACGTCCACATGGGCAAAACCAGCGGTTTGCATGAGCGCACGAAGGCTTTCCTGATCAGGATGCATCCTGATCGACTCGGCAAGGTATTGGTAAGACGCCGCATCGCCCGCCACCAGCGAACCCAATTTCGGGAGCACTTTGAAAGAGTACCAATCGTACATTTTTTGCAACGGCGGCGCGACTTTAGAGAACTCCAAAACCAAGAGCTTGCCACCGGGTTTGAGCACGCGCAGCATTTCTTTGAGTGCCGTATCTTTGTGCGTCATATTGCGCAAGCCAAACGCCACGCTTACGATGTCGAAGTAGGCATCGGCAAAGGGTAGCTTCTCGGCATCGCAAACGGTAGTGGGCAAAATCACGCCAGCGTTCAGCAAACGGTCGCGCCCCGTGCGCAGCATGGCTTCGTTAATGTCAGTGTGGACGACTTGGCCTAGTCCTGTTGCCGCCCCAACATCCTTAGCAAAGCCCAGCGCCAAATCGCCCGTACCGCCTGCAATGTCCAGCACGCGCATGCCTGGCTTGGCATTTGCCACCATAAAGGTGTAACGCTTCCAGACACG
>JANPAY010000003.1:0-6194 GCA_031430155.1 Comamonadaceae bacterium | reverse complement strand
GTTCCACGCACTCTTCGCCACGCAAGATCAAAAGGAAGGCATGGACGCGTTTGTGAATAAGCGTAAGGCTAATTTTGTGAATGCTTGAGGGCTAAGAATAACAACTCAATTGAAAGAAAAAAATGGCATTAAAAAAATTTGGTTTCATTGTGACAGGCGATAACTTTACGCAGCAACAGGGCACGGATAAGTTTCAAATGACGGTTGTGGGTGTTCGTAGTGCTGAGCAAGGGGTTGTTGTCGCTCAGCAAATGGTGAAAGACGGCATACAACTTATAGAGTTGTGCGGTGGATTTAGCCCAGTGTGGGCAGGGAAGATTATTGAAGCCATTGACTACGCAGTTCCGGTTGGGGTTGTTGCATATGGCCCCGAATCGATTGACTCTATGTATCGTTTGTTTGCAGATTAAAACGCCTTCTCAACGACCAAGTCGTTAGCTGTCAACACTTTGTGAATATGCGCATAGTTCGTCAAGGTGTCTGCTTTATTTACCACTCATTACGAATGGCGCGTTGCTCGGCAACTGCATCGCCGCGCCATTTGAGGCGGCCTATCAAATCAGAAAAATCGTAGCGATGAGTGGATGCAGTTGGCTTTGAATCTGCCAAAGCAATAACCACACGTTGATGCGATAACAATTGCGGCGGCGTGTCTAACCATGTGAGCTTTGAGCCGTGTATTTCTGCGTTGTAGGTTTGAAGCATGGCGGTATTTCCTTCCTGAAAACAAATTTTATACCTCTTGTAATCGTCTCTGACTCTCAAACACAGCTTTTGTGCCTAGCGATGCAAGTATCCAGCACTTCCTCGCCTGGGCGCTGCCACCAATCTAAATCGGAAAATATCTCAACCTCTGCAAATCCAGCGTATCCTGATGCTTCCATTTGCGCACGAATTTTGCGTAATTCGATAACACCGTCACCCATCATGCCCCGATCATTGAGCAAGTCGCGCGTCGGTGTTAGCCAGTCACACACATGCCAAGCGAGCAAACGGTTTTTTCCTGCTCTTTCTATCTGACTCGCTAACTTCGGATCCCACCAAACATGATAGGCATCAACAGCGAGTCCTAGCGCACCGCTGTGGTTGGGGTCGAGTTCGTCACACAAATCTAGCGCATGTTCCATCGTATTGACACAGGCTCGCTCAGCTGCTTGCATCGGATGCAATGGCTCAATAGCCAAGGGCATACCAACTGACCTTGCGTACTCTAGCGACGCAGCAATACCATCGCGTACCTCGGTACGGGCACGGCTGATATCGTTATAAGCAGGCTTGCCCGTCAGCGCCCCTGGTAGCGATCCCACTACTAGCACCAAGCAGGGCGCATTGAGAGTTTTTGCTTCATCAATGGCTCTCTTGTTATCCTCCAAAGCGGCTTGGATGCCAGCAGCATCGGCGGCTGGGAAAAATCCACCACGGCAATAGCCAGATAACACAATACCTGTGTCGCGTAACTGCTTGGCGACTTTATCTAAACCGACGGCCGCCACTTGATCACGCCACGGGCTGATAGCACGAATGCCGCGCTTGGCGCATTCATCGATGATGCGGTCGAGCGGCCACTGCTTGCGCACGGTCGCGGTGTTGATGGAGAGCCAATGATGATCTTGTGTGAAGTCGCGCATGATTTTTCCTGGCCTCGCATCTAGCCCAGAACGCCGTGCATCGCCAGCAGCGTCTTTATGCGCTGCACAGCCAGCTCGGGGTGTTCTAGAAGATTGGCAGCATCGGCCAAGCGGAAGAGTTCGGCACAATGTACCAGCGAGCGTGTGCTTTGCTGTCCACCTACCATCGTGAAGTGACTTTGATGTCCATTAAGCCAAGCCATAAACACCACGCCAGTTTTATAAAACCGAGTTGGAGCGGCAAAGATATGGCGCGACAGTGGTACTGTGGGCCCGAGAATGGCGTGAAATTTATCAAGATTGCCTAACGCTAATTCACCTAGAGCGGCGCTAGCTGCTGGTGCAATCGCATCAAAAATACCCAGAAGCGCATCACTCTTACCGTGCATAGGTTCAGCGCCGACGCCATCACCCGCAATCAGTTCGGCATAGTTGAAGTCGTCACCCGTATACATACGTACGCCAGACGGTAGTTTGCGGCGCATGGCAATCTCCTTGTCCTTGTCCAAGAGCGAAATCTTGATGCCATCCACCTTATCAGGATGCGCAGCGATGATGTCCAGCGCGGTAGCCATAGCGGCATCCACGTCCTTTGTGCCCCAATAGCCCGCCAATGCTGGATCAAACATATCACCTAACCAGTGGAGCACCACGGGCTGCTTGGCTTGGCTCAGGATGCGGTCATACACGCGTTCGTAGTCGGCGGGGCTTTTGGCGACACGCGCCAGTGCTCGACTAGCCATGACGATGAGTTTGCCACCGAGCTTCTCGATGGCCTCCATTTGCTCCTCATAAGCGCGAATGACTTGGTCAACTGTTTTGACATCTTCAAGCACTAAATGATCTGTGCCACAACCCGAAGCCACAAGAGCCTGTCCAGAGCCTGCTGAAGCGCCTTGGACAGAGAAATCTTTGGCAGCGTCTAACGAGCGGCGGATGAGTTCTAGCGAAGTCGGCCAGTCTAATCCCATACCGCGCTGTGCCGTGTCCATAGCCTCAGCCACACCTAGCCCTAGCGACCATAAGCGCCGTCGATAGGCAATGGTGGTGTCCCAATCAACAGCGCACTCCAGCCATGGGTCTATTGCCGCGAGTGGGTTGGCTACCACGTGAGCGGCAGAGTAAGCGA
Source organism: Comamonadaceae bacterium (assembly GCA_031430155.1). Classification (GTDB taxonomy): domain Bacteria; phylum Pseudomonadota; class Gammaproteobacteria; order Burkholderiales; family Burkholderiaceae_C; genus JASGCK01. Next base: position 3,437 of record JANPAY010000003.1, on the reverse strand, counting down.
TGCGATTGAATTGGATACCCTTTGCGGGCTGCACTGGCTCCGATCCAGCAAGGGTATAGCGGGTAAGCGTGCCATCCGCTTTGGGTAATTGGAGTGAAAGTGCCATGGCAGTCTTAGACTTTTAAGCCTGGCACATCCACCCAGCGGCGCTCTTTCCAGCTTTGCAGGGCGACTTCCACCAGTTGTACGCCTTTGGCACCTTCGGGCAATGTAAATCGGTAGGGTTCGTTTTCCACGACATGGCGAATGAAATGCTCCCACTGGATCTTGAAGCCGTTGTCGTAGGTCTGCGTATCGGGCACTTCTTGCCACTGATCAAAGAAAGGCATCATTTGCTTTTCGTCTGGATTCCAGATGGGGCGAGGGGTTGCGACACGCGATTGAGCACGGCAAGAGGTGAGTCCCGCAACGGCAGAGCCATGTGTGCCGTCCACATGGAAGGTGACTAAATCGTCGCGGCGCACTCGCGTTGCCCATGACATATTGAGCTGCGCAATCACGGCCTCGCCGTTATGACCAATCAATTCTGCGGTTGCATAAGCCGCGTCATCGGCGGTACATGCGTAAGGCTTGCCCGCCTCATCCCAACGCTGTGGAATGTGGGTTGCGCCAATACAAGAGACAGCCTTCACTTCGCCAAACAAGTTGTCGAGTACATAGCGCCAATGACACATCATGTCCAAAATCATGCCGCCGCCGTCCTCTTTGCGGTAGTTCCAGCTTGGACGCTGGATCGGTTGCAAGTCACCCTCAAAAACCCAATAACCAAACTCTAATCGCACAGACAACATGCGACCAAAAAAGCCCGCGCGGCGTAGCATGTCAAGCTTGCGAAGGCCTGGTAAAAATAATTTATCTTGCACAGCACCATGTTTGAGACCAGATTTTTCAGCTAAGCGTGCAATCTCTACAGCCTCATTCAAATTGGTTGCAATTGGTTTTTCGCAATACACGTGCTTGCCAGCGCGAATAGCTTTTGCTAATAAGGTAGGGCGCATCTGCGTGGTGCCAGCATCAAAGAAGATAGTGTCGTCCTTTTTCTCTAGCGCGAGATCGAGATCTGTGCCCCAACGTGCAATGTTGTGCGTTTTCGCCAGAGCCTCAATTTTCTCGGCATTTCGGCCAATCAAAATAGGATCGGGCATGACCTTGTCACCGTTTGAAAGGGTGACACCGCCCTGGTTACGGATGGCCACGATGGAGCGGATCAGATGTTGGTTCATGCCCATGCGTCCAGTTACGCCGTGCATGATGATGCCAAGTCTTTGGGTTGTCATTTTTATTTCCCTTTGCTTTGTTTATTGAACTTCTAAGCGCGCGGCCTTCACCAGCAAGGCATTACTCTTAATTTCGGCTTTGATGTAGTCATCAAACTGCTGGGGCGTCATCGTCCAAGCATCTGCTCCCAAGCGCGTAAAGCGCTCCTTCACTTCTGGCGTATTCAAAGCTTTAATCACCTCGGCATTCAATCTATTCACAATATCGCGCGGGGTTTTGGCAGGTGCCATCATGCCGATCCAAAAATTAAATTCTGAGTCCTTCACGCCTGCCTCTACGGTGGTGGGCACATCGGGCAGAGCGGCTGCACGGCGCGGCGAGCCAACAGCTAAGGCTTGCAATTGCCCGTTTTTGATTTGACCTATCACAGGCGTAATAGGCGAAAAATAATAATCCATACGCCCAGCTAGTACTTCATTGACAGCACCCGCTGAGCCATTAAAGGGAATATGCACGGCAAAAAAGTTGCCTGCCATTTTGAATTTTTCTGCGTTTAAATGTGTCGCACTTCCTTGTCCAGCAGATGCGTAATTGAGTGCACCAGGCTTCGCTTTAGCCGCCGCGACTAATTCGCCAACACTTTTCCAACCTTTAGCGGGCGACACCACCAGCACGTTGGGTGTGCTGGCAATCGGGGTCACACCAGCAAAGTCTTTCTCGGTATCAAAAGGCAGTTTGCTAAAAGTCGATGGACTGACCGTGTGCGAGGAACTGTGAATAAGAATCGTATGGCCATCGGGCACAGAACTCGCCACCACGCCTTGCCCAACCGTACCACTTGCTCCTGCACGGTTTTCGACGACGACGGGCTGTCCTAGGCTTTGTGCCAATTTATCGCTAATGGCGCGGGCAATGATGTCGGTCGTACTACCCGCCGCAAAAGGAACAATTACACGAATGGGCTTGTTGGGCCAAGCGTTTTGAGCGCTCACGCTTGGCGAAATCAAGCAGGTAAGTGCGGTGGTAGCGACTAGCGCAGACAGAGTGGCTAAACGGGGGAACTTCATGCTATCTCCTTATTTGAGGTCGATGCCTCGAGGGTTATTAATTCACTATTTGGTGAATAATAGCATAAAAAAACGGGCTGACTTAGCCCTTCAGCACATAGCCAAGAACGACGTCCGTGATGTGTGATAAGCGCTCATTACGCGCTTTAGGTGTCATCAGATCACGTCCGAAGACAGCTGAAAGCGTGTGATTATTTGAGAGATAAAAATAAGACAAGCCAGCAATAGAGATATACAGCTGCACAGGGTCAACGCCACCACGAAAGATATCTTCAACACGACCGCGCTCCAAAATATCCCCCAAAGTTTTAATCAGCGGTGAATTCATCTCGCGCACCCGCTCTGATTTGGCTAAATGCCTTGCTAGGTGAAGGTTTGCGCTATTTAACAAGGTAATGAATTCAGGGTGTTCAATGTAGTAGTTCCATGTGAATTCAGTCAATCGCTTGACGGCCTGCGCGGGATCGAGATCAGTTAAATGCAATCCTTGTTCTGCCGTGCGAATATCGACGTAAGCCGCCTCTAGCACCGCAAGAAAAAGATCATCTTTGCTCTTGAAGTAATAATAAATGAGGCGTTTATTAAGCTGGGCACGTTCGGCTATTCGATCCATACGTGCGCCACCAAGCCCATGTTGTGCAAACTCATCGCGAGAGGCCAAAAGGATGGCTTGCTGGGAGCGGTCTGCATCGCGAGATTGGGGCTCTATCGAATCAGTTTTGATTGTTTTCATATTTAATTATTAACTAATTAGTGAATTATGAGGCAACTTTGCAATTTCTTACTACTCTCAAAAACTCGCTCTTGTTTTGTAATCGGATCCACAAACGCAAGTCGCTTGGCTAGGAGTTGCAAGGGCTTAGCGTAATTTTCCGCCGTCATCACCAATTGCTCGGGCGTGAGCGTGGGGTAGATGCCGTCATTCAAAATGGGGATGCCAAGCGCGTTCATGTGGACGCGCAGTTGGTGGCGTTTGCCTGTGACGGGTTTTAGCTCGTAGCTGGCCAGCCTCTCGCCAGCCCTTTCCCCGCTTGGCTTAGCGGGCAGGATGCTCTGCAAGGCAATCTGGGTGCGGCTGTTGGGCTTGCCTGCTACCTCGTGCATCTGCATGTAGATATCCGAGTCTTCTAGGCGGCTCTCGTACGTCATGGG
>JANPAY010000002.1:0-1856 GCA_031430155.1 Comamonadaceae bacterium | reverse complement strand
GGTCAAAATTGAGCTGATCCATCGCCTACAAAATGCGGGGCTGACTGAGATTGAAACGACCAGTTTTGTCTCGCCTAAATGGGTGCCGCAGATGAAGGACAACGTGCTCGTCTTGGCGGGCATTAAGCGAAAAGTGGGGGTGCGTTACTCTGCACTTGTGCCCAATATGAAAGGCTTGGAAGCCTTGCTGGATATGCCTTTGCACTTACGTCCAGAGGAGATTGTGGTGTTCTTTGCCGCGACCGAATCGTTTAGCCAAAAGAATACTAATTGCTCGATTGCCGAGAGTTTGGAGCGCATCGCGCCCGTGGTTACAGCGGCACGTGCTGCGGGTCTCTACGTGCGCGGCACGGTGTCGTGTTCGCTCGGCTGTCCGTATGAAGGCGAAGTTGATCCTGCTGTGGTGGGACGCATCGCCAAAGTACAACGCGATATGGGCGTGCAACACATGGGCGTGCCCGACACGATTGGGGTGGGCACACCGCGCAAGGTTCAAGCGGTATTTGAGCAAGTGCTGAAATCCTTTGATTTGGCTGATGTCTCGGGGCATTTTCATGACACCTACGGTCAAGCGCTCGCCAATACCTTGGCAGCTTTAGAGCTGGGCGTGGCGACGTTTGATGCATCGATTGCGGGACTCGGAGGCTGCCCCTACGCTAAAGGCGCAACGGGCAATGTGGCGACCGAAGACGTGGTCTACATGCTGCACGGCATGGGGATAGAGACGGGTATTGATTTGGATGCGCTGATTGATGCGGGGCAGTTTATTAGTGATGCCCTAGGTCGTCCGACGAATTCACGCGCTGCCAAAGCCTTGATGACGAAGCGCTTAAGTGCTTGAGGAGTCTTCGCGTGGGTAGCGCTTAATCGCGTTACCAAAGACGCTGACCACCTCTTCGGCCTTGCTCATCGTGACGCCTAGATCTTTGATGAGACCATCTTTCAGTCCATAAACCCAGCCGTGAATCGAGACATTTTGCCCGCGCGCCCATGCGTCTTGCATCACATTGGTGAGTGCCACATTGCCGACTTGCTCAACGACATTCATTTCAACCAAAGTGCTTTCTTGATCGTTGGTGCATAGATGCATCAGACGATGACGATGGCGTAATTTGACGTCTTGTACGTGACGCAACCAGTTATCGACTAAGCCCAGCCGTGTGCCGCGCAGCGCAGCTAAAACACCGCCGCATCCGTAATGACCCACGACCATGATGTGTTCGACTTTGAGATGATCGACTGCGAACTGAATAACCGAGAGCGCATTTAAGTCGGAGTGCACCACCACGTTGGCAATATTGCGGTGCACAAACACCTCACCAGGATCAAGGCCAATAATTTCGTTGGCGGGTACGCGCGAATCCGAACAACCAATCCACAAGTATTTAGGCGTTTGTTGGTGTGAAAGCTTATTAAAAAATCCGGGCTTATCAAGCTCAATGCGCTTGGCCCATTCGCGATTGCTGTTGAATAAATGCGAGAGTGGTGCGTGATCAGTCATGACTCGATTGTCGCATCACCACTTTCGGGTGACTTACACAATCTTCACGCTTAAATTTGGCAGTCCATCAATATGGCAATCAATCACATCGCCGCGTACGACGGGACCGACGTTTTCGGGTGTACCCGAATAAATGATGTCACCTGCTTTGAGCTCAAAAGCCTCGGAGAGTTTGCTGATTTGCTCGGCCACGCTCCAAATCATTTGCGAGAGGTTGGCGTTTTGCTTGGTCACGCCATTGACTTTGAGCCAGATGGCTGCAGCGCCGATATGCCCGATGCTGCTGACAGGATGAATTGGGCCAATCGGTGCGGACTGGTCAAAGCTCTTGCCAATTTCCCACGGTTTCTTCTCG
>JANPAY010000001.1:0-1687 GCA_031430155.1 Comamonadaceae bacterium | reverse complement strand
TGCATCGGCATCTCGGGCGATTCGAGATGGAGAAACGCAGCGTCGAGACCGCTTAAGTGGTTCATGGTGAATTCTCCTTGGTGTGTATTTGGTATTGATTGAGCGGACGCCAAGCCAGTGCGACTGGCGTAACTGAATGGTTGCACACGTAGCAACAATACCAATGTTGCAGTGCCGCACGAAACATTGTGAAATCAATCCGGGCGTGAAATACTGCGCGTCGGCTAGCCACGTTCGGTGGGAACGCACGCAAGTTAACGTTTGAGGTCGTTCATGATTGCGAAACACTGGATCACTGCTTCCGCATCGGTCGCTTTTTTGCTGCTCGCAGGATGCAGCACCGTGATTGTTGAGCGCAGCAGTGCCATCGCGACGACCGGCTCGGCCTACGCGGCGACGCTGCAAAAAGTGAATCAATTTGCCCTCGACGAATCCATCAATAGCGCGGCGGACGCGCTGGCATCGACGCCCGTTGCGGGAACATTGAACGGCTTGAATGAGGTTACGAAAAACCTGAAAGAGCGCCAGCGTCTGGTGCAGGCTTATGCCGAGTTTCTGAATACGCTGGCTGAGTATTTCGCCAATCTGGAAGCCTTTGCCAAATACGACGCGGCGGGCGAGAACTCCAGAGCGATTGACGGTGTGGTCGACAAGTTAAATTCCGTACAAAAGACGCTAGGCAACACCGAAATTTCGCCAGAAAAGAAGACGGCGATTAGCGGGATCGTTGGCCTCATTTCAAAGCAGGCGCATGCGTCGGTGCTGAAGGCGCGACTGGAGAAGGACGCGTTGCCGATTGCAACGGCGCTGGCGCTGTCGTCCGCTGCGCTTGAGCAACAAATTAGCTGGGTCGAAAAACCGGTCCAGTTGCAGCGCGATATGGACTGGGCCCGAAACGTCGTCCAGCCGTACATCAATCCAGCGCGCGAACAGCCGCTGACGGCCGCCTGGAAAGCGTCATTTACGACCTTGATGAAGCAGGCACCGAAAGTGCAGCTGCTGGTTGATGCCAAAGCCGCCGGAGAAAAAATGGAGGCGGGCTGGCGAGATGTACTTCGCGGTGACTACAGCCTGGCCGAAGTGCGCAAGAGTCTGGCGGATATTCAGGCGGCGCTGGATGTGCTGGCCGCCGTCAAGGCCGCGACGAAATAAGTCTGTCTCAATCTTCTATCAAGAAAGGTACGCTCTATGGCAAAAGCAGCAGACGCAACCGTTCCAACCCCGGCTCCCGGCGGGGCCGACAAGAAGGCCTTGGTGGATGCGATTTGGGACACTTATTCAGCATTGCGAATGCTCGATGTCAGCACGATGACGTTGCCGCAAAAGAAGCAGTATGTGGTGCAAATTGAGGAAGTGCTGAACGCGCATATCGCGCTGGAAAATGCAAATTTTGCGACGCTGGTCGGCGATGCGACCAAGCAAATGAAGAGCCTGAAAAAACAGGCTGCCGATGTGCAAAAGTCACTTCAGGGTTTTCAGACCACGGCTCAGGTGCTGCAAATTGTCGGCGACGCGCTGGGTGTTTTTGAAAAGATCGTCGCTCTGGTTCCGAAGTAAGTTCCGAAGTAACTCGACGCTATCGCAACTCAGGCGCTCGCGCTATTTCGCTGCGGCCATTTCCTTTTTGATCACCACATCGTCTTCCTCGCGGAAGCGGCGCTTGCTGCACTGCTCGCGCCACGCGAGC